>JALYVD010000392.1 GCA_030853405.1 Acidobacteriota bacterium
AAAAGAGTCTGGCGATCTATCGAGACCTCGCGCTGGCAGATGTTTCTCCCGAATACCAGGAGGCTATGAAGGCATTTCCGCTCCGGTGACTTATTGCGTGCCATCGCAGCTAGCCTTGTGTAGCCCCGTATACGAGCTCCGAGATGGAGCGGATGATGAAGGTACAAGAAGTGGTGTTGCGGCCATGGCGAAAAAGATCATGGTGGCAAGCAGCGGAGATTATCGGGATTAGCGAGCGTTCGATGCGGCGCTGGCGGGAGCGGATGGAGCAGGATGGCTATGACGGACTGACGGGTGATTTCGGTATTCTGAGCTGGCCCAGTTCGGCGGCATGATTTGGCCCACCCTAGCGACGAACGGGTACTCTGATTCGGGCTTAGCCCGAACGGAGGGACACGTTGGACTGGAGAGCGAAAGTGGAGTTATTCGAACAGATCCGGCGGGAATACGAGTTCGGGATCGGGACCATCGTGGGTGTGGCCGCGAAGCTGGGTGTGCACCGGAGGATGGTGCGCGAAGCGATCGGCAGCGCTTTGCCGAAGCCGCGTAAGAAACCGGAACGGCCGCGATGGAAGCTGAAGGAGGCGGTCGAGTTCATCGACGCGATTCTGGAAGCGGACCGGAAAGCACCGCGCAAGCAGAGGCACACGGCGCATCGTATCTGGACGCGGATCGGGAGCGAGTTGCCCCAGTGTAAGATCGCAGAGCGGACGGTGCGCGAGTATGTGCACGAGCGGAAGATCGCGCTGGGATTGATGGTGAGCCAGACCTGTGTTCCCCAGAGCTACGCGTGGGGCGTGGAAGCACAGGTGGATTGGTACGAAGCCTATGCCGATCTGTCTGGCGAGCGAACCAAACTGCAGGTATTCGCGATGCGCAGCATGGCCAGCGGAGCGGCGTTCCACTGCGCGTATCTGCATGCGACGCAGCAGGCGTTCCTGGAAGCGCACGAGTTGGCGTTTGCTTACTTCGGCGGTGTGTTCCGCAAGCTGCGCTATGACAACCTCACCTCGGCGGTGAAGAAGATCCTGCGCGGGCATCGCCGGGAAGAGACGGCTTGCTTCGTCGCGTTCCGTTCACACTGGCGATTCGAAGCGGAGTTTTGCACGCCGGCCGAGCCGCACGAGAAGGGCGGCATTGAAGGCGAAGCCGGGTACTTTCGGCGGAACCATTGGGTGCCGGTACCGCAAGCGAAAGACCTCATGGGTAAGGCCCCAAAAACGCCTCACCAAACAATCAACAACTTAGGGTGGGCCAAATTAAACCGCCGAACTGGGCCAGGTACTCTTGCCAAACGCAACGGATCGGCGCAAAGGCATGGTGAGCCCGAAACGGGTGCCGCTGGAGCTCTGCGAGAAGGTGCTGGGCTTGTACCGGGAACGTTACTACGACCTAAACATGCGGCATTTCCACGAGAAGCTGCAGGAGGAACACGGGATCGAGTTAAGCTACACGTGGGTGCAGAAAGCGCTGCATATCGACGGCAGCAAGCACTGCTGGTTTCAGAACAGCCAGCGGTATGACTTGATTGTCATTCTGGACGTGCGACGAGCGAAATCTACTATGCGCAGTTGGTCGACGAGGAATCGACCCGTACGAGGCGGCTAGCGACGGTTTGCTGTATTGGGTCGCGCCGTTCGGCGGAAGCGGGCAACTCAACGCCGCGGCCGACTACTGGACTGTCGGGGGAGGCGGTAGGCCCCAATTCCTCGGTCATTAGTGACATCGCCGCCTTCAATGGGCAGGCACTAGTCGACTGGGCCGTCGCGGACACTGATTCGGTTCCGGCAAAGCATTCAGCATCGATAGATGGGCCGCAGCATCCTGGTGGCAGGAGACATGAGCATGTTCGCCGTGGACCCTAACTCCAATCCTCCAGCATTGCTTTGGCAACAGGTATTGCTCTTCGGCTTCCCGGGTCCCATTAATAAGGCCGCAAGCAGCGTATACGTCGGTGATGCCTTAGGAAACTTCTACGGGGTTCTATACGGTGGCAGGCACAAACGTAGCTGGCGGCACCAAAATTTTCGGCCAGCAACTGGAGGGGAGATCTCTCCGGGTCTCTCCGGTTTCTACTCTTCATGGGATCGTCTACTTGTCCGGCAATCAGGTCTACGCAGTAGCTCCGGACGGCAGCAATGTCGTTACCTATGATGCGGACGCCAGTTCCCGCCTGTTAGGGGGAGAAAACACCGTCGTCTATTTCACCCACAACAGCGAGATGAACGTCGCGGCTGCCAATCTGGGATGTGCCCTGCATGGTTTTTCGACGAAAGCGAGTTGATGACGGAAGCTTATGACAGCAACATGACGCCGAGTGATCCTTCGTTTCGCACCAACATTTTACTGCCGTGGGGCACACGATTTTGATCATCGTGTTTCACATGCTTAAGAATAAACAACCGTATCGCGATCCTAGGAGCAGACTACTTCGACTGTCGCAACGCCGACCAACTCAAGCGCGCTCTGATTCGTAGACTGGAGTGCCTCGGCCTTTCAGAACCGAATCCCCCGCCATTGAAACAGCTTGAGGCATATTTTCGAGGGAAATCCTTTAAAAGATATATAAACCTTTATTTGCAACTGGAGCCGACGCGAAGGTAATCCAGTCCTAAACCAAAGGGCGGTGTCGGCAAGCACGCTCAGTATTTAACATCGCGATTCGTGTGGCGGCAGAGACCAGCGGAAGTCGGCACAAGATCTTGCGAATCGACTGAAGCCGGATTGTTTCACCGTTTTTTCCGTGATTTGCCAATCAGTAGAACAGCCCCGCCCAGAAACAGCAGGCCAACTGAAGTCGGTTCCGGCACTGCCGCCGTCGAAACATCGCTAATCAAGAGGTAAGTGGGTACCGAGGCGTCGAATCCAGGTTGGCCTGCAGTTGGGGTGTATAAGGCTCCATTGTCAAGCCCTAAGAGCGTCTCGTTTAGCGAAACTGAATTATGCACGGGGAACGGGAAAATGGATGGTGAAAATCGCCCAGCAAAAGATTTCGGCACTGCTGTCGAGTAGAAGATGAGCGTGCCATTACCGGTATACTGAAGGACATCGCCCGGGATTCCGGTTTCGGGCTCAAACAACAAGACATTTCCTGCTACCCCAGCGAAAGGAAGAGTGTAGGTGAGAACTGGGGTTTGGAAAGGAGGGAGCGGGTTTGTGCCACT
>JALYVD010000407.1 GCA_030853405.1 Acidobacteriota bacterium
CCGAGAGGATACTGGGGTGGCGATGCGCTTGTTAGGCGGCTTTGGCGTGCTGGGTGAGCGGCAGCCGGCCCGTTTGCATGGCCTGTTCCGTCAGTTTATTCGCTCGGACACCGTGCAAATAGGCTTCGACATCGGCAGTTGAAAATTCGAACCCATGATCGGCTGGATCGAAGGGTTTGCGATCGGTTTTGGCGGCGATGTAGAGCTTGGCGGCCTGGGCAAGTTCGTCCTTTTCTTTCTGCTCGCGTTCGCGCTGGAGTTCTTTGACTTCCTTTATGAGTTTCTCGCGCAGGCGGTGGAGACGCATCTCCTGAATTTGCAGGTTCCGGAACTGGCGCTCGTAGGCGAGGTAGGTGTGCATGCGCAGCATCGTGAGACGCGCTCGGGGATCGAGGTCCGTCACTTCGGCGGAGAACTGGGTGCAGCCCTTCACGTAGATGGCTTCTTCGAGACCGGGAATGCGGTCGATGCGCCAGGTGGCGTCGGCTAGCGATTGGACGAGTTCGCACTCACGTTCGCCGAGCGGGCGGTAGGCTTTGTCGTAGGCGATGAGGTGCCGTTCGTAGCGTTCGGCGTCGTCGGCCGGAAGCAACACGGTTCGACCGGTGAGGGCGGTTTTGAGGGCATTCCGGGAGGAGTTGGTCTTGCCCTCCGGGCTGACAGGACCCTTGCTCAGTTGCGCGTTGGCCCGGTTGGCAGCAAGGCGGGCGGCGCTTACTTCGGGTACCGGAGTTGGAGCTTCGGCGGGCGTGATCTCGGGGCAGTCATTCTCTTGGGCATTTCCCGAGTCGTTTATCGGGACGAACCTTTCGGCGTCGGCGATGCCAGCGGAGGTTTGGGCCTCGTTGGCGCTTGTCGATTGCTGGGGAGTGGCCTTGGAAGCCAGTTTACGGGTTTTGCGCTCGGTGGCGCGGCGTTGTTGGCGCGATGTCATTTGACTTCAGTTTTAGCCGACGGTCGTGCGGGTTTTGTGGCGGATGGCGGCAAGTCGTTGAGGAGACTGGAACAATAATTATTGAACTTTGTGACCGACTTGCAAATTCTATCGGATTGTTAATGAGCTGAGGCGGACTTAGTGACGCGGCGGCGGCGCGAATGTCTCTCCGAACGGAGCCGATTTTGGAGGGACGAATTAAGGTAGAAGCGCTTGCGGCATTCCAGGCAGCGGAAAGCTCTTAGACCCACTAATCCGGTAAAAAGATCAAAAACACTGCGGCGTCTGGAAAGGCTGACTTCGCCTGAATGGCATCGAGGACACTGTAGCGCCGGATCGTTCACAATCTGAATGTACCTGAAATGAAGGTGTTCGTACACTTGCGCTACTACGGGTTGGTACTAAGTACCTAGGTTTCGCCGATAACGTATATTATGTCAACTTAGCCGAGCGGTATTTATGAGCATGTGGAGAATGGATCCCATTAGGAAAGTTCTTCCATGCTTGTTATGATGTCACGGATCTAACGCTCCGAAATTCATCATCAACGCGAAACAGGCAAAACATTGACTGAGAAAACCGAGAAGCATGGTGGAGAACACGTCCCTTTTGAAAGCGAGGCTGTTCTCATTCCAGGCGTGCCCGACGAAATTGCAAAACAAAAAGCGAACGCGAGGAACGAGAAGACGAATACAAAAGACGCGATGATGCGTTCAAGGAGAGACAGATTAGCGTTGCTGCCGAACAGTTGAAGCTTTCTCAGGCGCAACTTGCTAAGAATGCCACCTTGGCTAAGATTACTCTGGGTCTTTTGATCGTCAGTTTGCTCGCCAGCGGTGTTTCCCTTTTCCAAGCACTCATTGCCCAGAAATCTATAAAGGTATCCAGGGAAAGCGCCAATGCTGCACTCAGCGCCTCGATTATTTCGATGGAGCAAGTACGGACCGCGCAAGATGCCAACCTGTTGGCTCAAGCTAGCGCCAAGGCCAGTGAGCGACAAAGCAAGTTAGATCAGCGGGCATGGCTTGGATCAGGCGACGAAACTTATACCATCAATGAGTCTGGTCCTATCGAAAGTGCGACTTATGTAACGAATAGCGGGAAAACTCCCGCCTTTAACATTATTTGCAGAATTACCGGAACAGCCAAGCCGAGAGGCTACGCGCTGCGTCGTACAGACATTGTTTATCCCCCCACGTGCCGATTATCAAACAAGGAACACTTTTCCCCAATCAACGATTCCCTATTAAGGTGTCCACCGCGGTGCAAATGGAACCAGAGGCCCAAACGAGGTGGTATCAAAACATCCAAGGCGGGGAGTGGATTCAATACTTTTTCGGGGAGGTACGATACAGCGATTCATTCGGTACAGATCACCGGACGCATTTTTGTACTCAGTTCGTCCCGAGCACCAAATCTGGCACTCCGTGTCCTGTCTATAACGACACTGACGAGACACAGAGACAACAACGTCAAGACTAAAGCACCAGCCAACCTGTCGTGCCGGAACCAGTTCTACCCAGGTATATTTCTACCGCTCGTCACCGCCGAGGTTCCTCGGGCGAATGTTCCGCCTGGCCGAAGCTGTGCCACCCGCTGTGCTCCTCGCCCTCTCTGAAGCTCTGCGCGTTTGGATTGTGTCCGCCCGGGTCTCCGAAGCGTTTCCAACCGCCGTCGCCGTAATACTCTTCCACTGTGGCTAACTGACGGTCTCGGTACGCGTTCCATTCGTCAAAATGATCTCGGACCGCCTCGAACGTGGGACGGAAATCGGGGCTTCCGGCATCATCTGTGATCAGCCAAGTCTGGCCTGGCGAAAGCAGCCGCGTTCGGCGCAGGCTTGGACTAAACACCTCCAACCGGCCCGACCGGACGGTAACGCGGATCGTACCGTCAAGAATTGAAATGCGGTATTCGCCTTTCAGTTGCGGCGCCGCCCGCAAACCAAAGGGCATTTGAATAACCGCCTGCACGGCAAAATCGCGAGATATCCGGTACAGGATAGTACCTGTTGTGAACTGAAGCTGATAGCGGCGATAACCAAGACCGCTGATTTCAACATCCGTATTCGGTGCAAGCCGGACGAGGTTCGCGGAATCGAACTCTATCTCCGCTCTCGACCCGGCCGAGGTTTGCAGTTGATCTCGCACAGCCAGCGGAACGTTGGGTCTGGCCGGAAGAACTTCGCCATTGTCTCCACGCCTTACATGCACATCACCTTGCATGGCGCTAATACGGGCAAATTGCCGGGGACGGGCTGGCGTGTGCGCCGTATAAGGGTTTGGAACAGGCGGCTGGCCGTACTGCGCGGAGACCGCCGGTGCCATCGCGAGGAGTAAACTCGGGATAAAACGGTTGAAAACCACCAGAATGTTAATAAGGCAGGTTGATTTTGAACACCGACCCGCCCGATCCTTCGCTTTCCACCCAGATACGGCCGTCGTGAGCTTCTACTATTTTGCGGCACACGGAGAGCCCAAGTCCGCTACCTGGGATCTCCGTCCCATGGAGGCGTTTGAACGCCACAAAGACCTGCTTGTGAAAATCGGGAGCGATCCCTTGACCGTTATCACGCACCGAAATAACGTACCCGGCGTCACTTTCTTGAGCCGAAATTTCTATTCGCGGCGTTTCCCCGCTCCGGTATTTTATTGCGTTATCGATCAGATTTTCGAACAGCCTCTCAAAGTCGATTTGATTGACAGGAATTTCAGGCAGGCCGGTACAGGAGATCCGCGCACCCGAGCGTTGCAATCTGTCCTGCATTTTGAATTCCACCGCCTGCACTATCGACGCAAGATTCACCATCTGCCGGTCCGCGGAAGAGCCGGCCCGGGATAGGTTGAGCAACTGGTCTACCAGAGCGGTAAGGGTTGTAACCCCGTCAGTTATGTGTTTGGCGTAGTCCGCCGCGCCCTCGACATCGCAGCAGAGCCGGACAAGAAGCTGGGAGTAGGAACCGATTGAGCGAAGCGGTGACTTCAGGTCGTGACTGGTAGCGTAGACGAACGCGTCGAGCTCCTTTTTTAAAGCCTGCGCTCTTTCATTCGCGCGGTCCAGTTCCACACGCAACTGAGCGTTTTCGTCGTCGGACGTAGAACTCATGTTCGCCGCCAGTCTTTATGCAGCCTCGATTAATCCTAATCGCTCGAGCAATGCGTTGGCATCGGGATCGCGTCCCATAAAGAGGCGGTACAACTGCGCGGGATCTTCGCTGTCGCCCCGCTCCAGAATGTGACGGCGGAAATCAGTGCCCGTTGCGGTGTTGAAAATCCCATCCTGGCGAAAACGCGTGAAAGCGTCGGCGTCCAGCACCTCCGCCCATTTGTACGAGTAGTAACCAGCTCCGTAGGCCACCGGGCTTGCAAACAAATGAGTGAAGCTGGCGATCATGCCGTAGTATTCAGGCAGCGGGATAGGCGTGAACTCCTGCAGAATATTTCGAGCGAAGGCAAGGACATCCCCATCGCGCTCTGGATGGTACTCACGATGAAGCTTCAAATCCACCAGCGAGAGGCCGAGTTGACGCATCTGAGCGTTGGCGCTGCGGAAGGTACGCGCGCGACGCATCTTGTCGAAAAGTTCGTCCGGGATAGATTCGCCGGTTTGATAGTGGCGTGCAAACAGGTGGAGCGCTTCGCGTTCCATGCACCAGTTCTCCATAATCTGCGACGGAAGCTCGACAAAATCCCAAGGCACATTCGTACCCGAGAGAGTTCGGACCGGCACGCGGCTAAGCGTGTGATGAAGAAGATGTCCGAACTCGTGAAAAATGGTCTCCACCTCGCGATGCGTAAGTAGAGACGGCGTGTCACCCACGGGCGGAGTCAGATTGCCGCAGATGAGACCAAGGTGAGGCTGGTTCTCGTCCGGATGTCCAGTAATGAGCGAATCCATCCACGCGCCGCCGCGCTTGTTCTCACGGGGGAACCAATCGGTATAGAATCCGCCCAGAAAAGCGCCCGAGGAGGCATCCTCGACGCGATAGTACTTGACCGCTGCATCCCATCCCGGAACGCCGGGCTCCTCAATAACCTTGATACCCAGAATGCGGCTGAAGATTTCGAACATGCCAGCGACCACGCGGTCGAGCTCAAAAAATGGCCGGAGTTCTTCTTCATCGAAATCATACATTTCGAGCCGTTGTTTTTCCGCGAGATAGCCGACGTCCCAAGGCTTGATATCATCGACGCCATGATTCCGGGCTACTTCGGCGAGACTGTCGTTTTCGGCCTGGAAAAAAGGAGCGGTCTTTTGCCGAAGCCCTTCCACGAACTGCTGGGCCTGAGCGCCTGTATGGGCCATACGTTCTTCGAGAACGAGATCGGCGAAATCCTGGTAACCAAGGATTCGTGCCTTCTCGCGCCGCAGCCGCAGGATTTCGGCCAGCAGTTCGCGATTGTCGTACTGGCCCGACGTAGCGCGGCTGTTCGAGGCTTCCCAAAGCTGTTGACGTATCGCGCGGTCATCGAGGTAAGTCATGGCGGCAATGTAACTGGGCGCCTGTAAAGTAAGCCGCCAGCCTTCCCTGCCCTTTGATTTCGCGCTCTCCCGCGCAGCTACCCTAGCCGACTCGGGAAGGCCGGCCAATTGTGATTCGTCCGTAAGAACAAGCTCGAACGCGTTGGTTGCGTCCAGAACGTTTTCCGAAAATTTCGTAGTGGCCTTCGTAAGCGCGACGTCCAACTCCTCAAGCTTCTCCTTTCCTTCAGCGTCGAGATTCGCACCAGAGCGGCGGAACCCCGAGACGGTTTTATCGAGGAAGCGCTTGTGGACCGGCTCCAGTTCATTCGCCGCATCGCTTTCGTTAACCGCCTTAACCGCCGCCCAAACGTTTGCGTCAAGCGCAATGGAGGTGTAGAACATGCTGACGGGCTCTTGGACCGCGTTGTATGCGGCGCGCAACTCGGGCGTAGTGGCGACAGACTCAAGATGCCGGACAACCGCCATCGCGTAGTCGAGCGGATCGGTCATGTGATCCAGCGTGAGAAGTACATCGCGGTACGTTCGCGGGACGCCAGGATCGCCCAGAGCCGTACGGCGTTTCTTCATGTCTTCAAGCAGAACCTGAACGGCGGGTTCCACATGGCTGGCCTTGACTGCGTCAAAGGGGATCGGAAAGCGCTCCACCAAAAGGGGATTATCTGTGGACTGATCTTGCATAATTATGTTCTTCACCAGACCCGGCAGGTTTGCGCTTTGTACATCTTGTCGCCGGGTTTGCAGCTGAAGGCCTTATCGAAATCGGTCATGTTCGAGACGACGCCGTCAACACGGAATTCGGGCGGCGAATGAGGATCGGTCTGGGCGTAAAGCCGGGCCATCTCAGGACGGATGTTTTGGCACCAGACCTGTGCGAATCCGAGGAAAAATTGTTGAGCCTCGGTGTAGCCGTCAACCTTGGTTGTCACCGGTATGCTTCTCTTCTCAAGGTCGTCCATAAGGGCGAAGTAAGCCAGGCGGATGCCGCCATTATCCGCGGTGTTTTCGCCGAGCGTCAGTTTGCCATTCAATTTCAGGCCTGGCGCTGCGTTGAAACCGCCGTATTCGTGATCGATGCAGTCGGCTTTCTTCTGGAACTTTTCTTCATCGGTCTTCTGCCACCAGTCTTTCAGGTTTCCATCCGCGTCGAACTGGCGGCCTTCATCATCGAAACCGTGCGTCAGTTCGTGGCCGATCACCATTCCAATCCCACCGTAATTCACCGCATCGCCAGCCTGCTTTGAATAGAACGGCGGCTGCAAAATACCGGCTGGAAAGTTGATGTTGTTTTGTGTAGGATCGTAATAAGCGTTGACTGTTGGCGCCGTCATGTCCCATTCGGTTCGATCCACCGGCTTGCCGATTTTGTCGCGCTGGCGCTTACTTTCGTATTCGTCGGCGCGGTACCTGTTTCCGAAGTAATCGTTATCAACGATGTTGACGGTCGAATAATCTTTCCACTTGTCGGGAAAGCCGATCTTGTCGGCTACGGCGTGGAGCTTGATCATCGCTTCTTTCTTGGTATCGGGCCCCATCCAGGTAATCGATTGAATATCGTTTCCCATCTGGTGCTCGATTTCATGCACCATCTGGAGAGTGTGTTGTTTGCCCTCCTCGCCGAAGGTCTTCTCGACAAACTTGCGGCCGAGCGCGTCTCCCAGCGAGTCGTCGGTTGCCGAGACACAGCGCTTCCAGCGGGGCTTCAGTTCCTTGGTTCCCGACAGCGTTTTTCCGTAAAAATCGAAGTTCTCATCGACGAACGCTTTCGTTAAGAGTGTCGCGCTGCCACTCAGGTAATGCCAAGTCAGATAGCTTTGCAAGTCATCCATGCTGTGCGCGGTCAGTACCGCGTTAAGCGCCTTGAAGAAATCCGGGACAGCCACGTTGAGTTTCTGAAACGCCGGCGTGTGGACGCCCGTAAAGAACTCATCGAAGCTGAACGACGGCGTCATCTTCGCGAGGTCAGTTAAAGGCATCTCGTGTACGAGAAGTTTCGGATCTCGCCTGGCGGTTACATCGAGCGATGCTTTAGCCAACTCGGTTTCGATTGACATGACAGTTGCGGCTTTCTTTGCCGCCGCATCCCGCGGAATACCTGCCAATTCAAACATTCTGGCTACATGCGCGACGTACTTGCGGCGGATCTCCTCGGATTTGGCATCCGTACGGAAATAGAAATCACGCTCCGGTAACCCGATGCCGCCCTGGTCGAGACCGGCGATAGTCATGTGTGCATTCTTCGGATCGGGCATAGAAGCGAATTCGAAGAAGACGGATATTTGCCTTTCGTGGAGACGCTCTACCTCGTCCAAAAGCTCCTGGCCCGTGTGGATACTAGAAATGCGTTCTAACTCCGGCTTTAGGGGGGCCGTCCCACGCTGCTCGATGGCGGTTTCATCCATGCAGGACCCGTAGAAGCCGCCAATCTTTTGGTCGATGTGGGAGCGGCTCTGATTGTGTTCCGAGTCTTCCAGGATATTGCGCAGAACGGTCTGGTTACGCTCGTGCAGTTCATTGAAGCGGTTCCAACTGCTCTCGTCCGCTGGTATGGGATTATTCTTCATCCAGCTACCGCACGCGTACTGATAAAAATCCGCGCATGGGCTGACTGATTTATCGATAGCGGTCAGATCGACTCCGCTTTGGGACTGTGATTTGGAGCTGTTTTGAGCGTCAGCGGCATTCACCAGGGCAACCGCGCATATCATTGCCAGCACCAAATTACGGCCGGAATTACGACCGAGCGGGGACGTCCGGCGCGGATCGGGTATCCGCCCCACTTGAGTCACCCGCAGTATTGGCACAAAAGGGCGCGTGGTCATCCGTTCTTAGTGTAGTCGTGCCGTGACTGGCTTCTACCAGACACGGCAGGCATTCGCGGCTACCATGGGCTGTCCGGCGGAGCAGCCGAATGCCTGGGCGAAACCCGGGGTGTTTTGGACGACTCCATCGACGCGGAACTGTCCGGGTGAATGAGGATCGGTCAGGGCGCGGGTTCGTGATTCTTCGGGCCTTGTGTTCTGGCACCAGACCTGGGCGTAACCGAGAAAGAAGCGCTGCTGAGGCGTGAAGCCGTCGAGTTTCTCGCTGCTAACCGTTCCGTTCTGGAGAGCGCCGAGAAGGGCCATGAAGGCCAGCCGGATGCCTGCGTTGTCGGCTCCGTTTTCACCTAGCGTCAACTTACCGTTCAGATTCACCCCGGGCACCGGACTGAATTGAGAGTACTCGTTTGAAATGCAATCAACGCGTTTTTTGAACTCGGCCGCGTCTTGCGCCGTCCACCAGTCGCGTAAATTGCCATCAGCGTCGAATTGCCGTCCTTGGTCGTCGAATCCATGGGTAAGTTCGTGACCGATCACGGAGCCGATCGCGCCGAAACTGATCGCCATATCGGCGGAATTGTTATAGAAGGGCGGCTGCAAAATCCCTGCGGGAAAATTGATGTTGTTTTCAGAGGGGCTGTAATAGGCGTTCACAGTCGGAGGCGACATGTGGAATTCCAGACGATCGACGGGATGACCGATTTTGGCCATATCGCGACGCTGCTCAAACTCGCGGCTGCGGCGGACGTCGCCTACGAAGTCGTTGCTCGCGATCGTGACCGAGGAATAGTCTTTCCAGCGCTCGGGATAACCGATTTTATTTGTGACACCCTTCAGCTTAAACAGGGCCTGCTGCTTAGTCGCGTCGCTCATCCAGGTAAGTGATTTTATGTCGGCTTCCATCTGCTGCTCGATGACGCTAACCAGTTCCCGGGTCTTCTCTTTTGACTGGCCGGCGAAGGCTTTCTTGACGTATTCCTGGCCTAGAGCTTCGGGCAGATTCTGATCCGTAGACTCGACGCAACGTTTCCAGCGTGGCTCCAGATGCTCGGCGCCGGTGAGGTAATGGCCGTAAAATTCGAAATTCTCGTCTACGAACGGCTGACTGAGATCGGGCGCGTAGCTGTGCACGTCATGCCAGATCATGTAGCTCTTCAGATCGTTGACTGCGGTGGAGGGAAGAAGCTTGCCCAAGTTTCTATAGAAATCGGGAACGCTGACGTTCATCGTCGTGAAAGAGGGCGCCTGAATCCCAGCGAAGTATTGATTGAAGTCAAATGTGGGAACGAGGGCCTCGAATTCTGTCACGGTCATTTTGTGGTGAAGCAGCGTGGGGTTGCGCCGGTCAACCCGGCTAAGAGAAGCTGCGGCGAGGTTCATCTCCACCGTCATCACGGCGCGGGCTTTAACGCCAGCTACATCGGAGTTATCCCCAAGCAGTTCGAACATTCGCGCGATGTGCTCGACGTATTTCTTGCGCGTTTCCTCCGACTTTGGATCCCTTCTGAGATAGAAGTCCCTGTCAGGCAATCCTAATCCTCCCTGATCGGCGTCGGCGATGGACATTCGTGCGTTGTCGGGATCGGAATCGGAACCGAAACCGAAGAAGATGTTCACACCCTGGTTATGAAGGCGCGCGACTTCGGGGGCCAGTTGTGAGACGTCTGCTATGTCTTTGATCTGTTTTATATCGGATCTAAGCGGCTTGTCCCCGAGTTTTCCGATCTCCGGTTCCGCCATGCACGCATCATAGAAAGCGCCGATCTTCTGGTCGATAGGCGAGCGTTCGGGATGTTTTGCGGCATCCTCCAGGAGTTCGTGGAGCGTGTCCTGGTTGCGATTAATCAGCTCGTTGAAGCGGCCCCATCGGGCGTACTCCGGGGGAATGGGATTGGCCTTCATCCAGTTGCCGCAAGCATACTGGTAGAAATCCTGGCAAGGGCTCACGCTGGCGTCGATAGCTTTAAGATCGACACCGCTGGATGGCGGCGCACTTTGAGCCACGCAGAGAGTGCTGGCGGCAAACAGGCTGGCGAGTGATTGATTGAGAAGCTTCCTCATAGGTCCTTGAAACAGCAATAGCAGATTGCTTTCGGGAGCCTTGCGAGATTCATAAAGGCAAGATTTCCTGCCTCCTTCTCGGCAAGCTCCAAATCGGTGGCGTAGACGATCTTGTCGCCTGCGCCTGTCTGCAGGTCCGTCCCCTCCGGGAGCATCCGGGCACAAACCCTCAGGGGATGAACCAGATAGATCCGAGGAAACTAGGGATTTAATGTCTGACTGTCCCCGTTTTAGCGTCATTCGCGCTCACACGACGAGAGTTGTGACTGGGTTCTTAGGGAGCATAAAACCGGGATTTTCCGAAGAAGCCAGGATTTAATCCCCCTCCGTCCTGAGTTTAGCTTGGAGCTTAGCTCCCAGCTTTGGCCCAGGCCAGGCCGTCTGTTCCCTTCCCGGCTTCAATCAGATTCTTAACGGTCCAGTCGGAAGTGCTGATCTCCGCAATCTGATGTGACGAGTCGCAAGAGACATAGGCCACCTGATCGTCCGGGCGAATCAGAACCTCTTGCGGTGCGCGCGGCACGTCGATGGTATGCGCCACCGTCAGAGTTTTCAAATCGATTACAGCGACCTTGTTCACGGTCGGAACAGCCAGCACGAGCCAGCGTCCATTGGAAGTCGCAGCGCCGCCATAACCTAATCCGGGAAGCGGAATCCATTTCTTGATCTTGTTGCTGGACGTATCGATCACGGCAAGCTGCGGCTTGGTCTGATCCGAGGTAAAAACCATGCTGTCGTCGGGCGAAATAGCAATTCGCTGCGTGCTGCCCGATATCGGAATCACCGTAATTGGCTTTCGCGCCTTTATGTCCAGCACCGATACCGTTCCAGGTCCAACGTTTGCCGTGTATCCGCGGCGGCCATCGTGCGAGAGGACAAACATGTGCGATTCAGGTTGATCCGTCGAGATCGTACCGACGATTTTCAAGGTGTGGGGATCGATGATGGTGATGGTCTTGTCCAGTTCCGTTGACACGTAGAGCATCCCGTCCTTCGGTCCGAACATCGGGCAATGCGGCCGAACGCCGTGGTCGAACTCCACGTTGCCGGTGATCTTGCGTGACGCGATGTCGATCACGACGATGTTGCGCCCGTCGGTCCCCGGTTTACCGACACCCGAGTTGCCATAAATCGGCACGTAGGCTGTGCGCCCATCTGGAGACGCGATTACTTCGTGGCCCGTAATGCCGTCTTCCGGCACCTCGGCCACTTGCTTATTCTCCACAGGATTGACGATGCCAAGCGTGTGCGCACCCTTATTCGCGACTAGCAGAACGCCGTCGCCGGTTCCCGCAGAATGAGCGCTAGAAACAGCCAATGTGACCCCCAAGAAAATACCGATTGGAATGATAGCGAGCGAGCGTGACAAATCTGCCTCCGTGGTTTCGAGCAGCCGTCAGGATCACGGTCCTACTCCCTCGACAACGTATCACATTTAGATCCCAATGCGGCATGTAAACTGAAGCGGGAAATCAGTATGGACATACACCCGCCGGACGAGCCGATTCATTCGTGGAGAGATGTTGCCCTGCACCTGGGAATCGTTACAGTTGGGATTCTTATTGCCCTGGGATTGGAAAGCCTGGTGGAATGGCGTCATCACGGGGCGCTCGCGAATGAAGCGAGACAGAACATCGTGAGCGAGTTGAGGGACAACAGAGCAGAGGTGTCTTGGTTCCTCAAAGAGGTGCCCGGCTCCCGTAAACAGATTCAGAACGCCCTGGGCTTCACTCAGGACCTGGCGGCGCATCGCAAACTTCACGGCACGCTGAACCTGGTGGTGAACCGGTCTGACGTTAGCGATACCAGTTGGACTACTGCTCAGGCTATCGGTGCTTTGACCTATATGAGGTATGGCGAAGTGAAAAAGTATGGTGCGGTGTACGAATTGCAGAATGAACTCGCGCGCGAGCAAACGAAAAGCTTCACTGACCTCAGCTCCGCGCTGGCATCTCTCGACGAAACCATGGACGCGGCAACACCCAACGACGCCGATCTGCGATTGCAAAGAGACCGGCTCAACAGTCTGTCTTCGGAGCTCTTGATTGAGGAACAAGTCGCCGTTGCGCTGCTGAAGCGGTACGACGGCGTGCTGTCGGCAAAATAGAGGGTATGGAGACACTCTGGCAGGATCTGAGATACACGCTTCGCGGACTGCGCAGGAATCCTGGATTTGCGGCGGCGGCGGTATTTGCGCTGGCGCTTGGTATAGGCGCGAACACGGCAGTTTTCAGCGTCATCAACGCAGTACTCCTGCATCCGTTAGCGTTCAAGGGCTATCGTGATCCTGCCCAGCTAGTAATGCTGTACGAGAAGAATCCATCACTGTCGTTGTTCTTCGCAAATACAATGCCGCCACGGCTGCGCAACTTCCGGGCCTGGAAACAGCAGAATCACTCCTTCGAAGACTTGGCGGCCTGGCAGGATGGGACGGTCACGATTTCAGATGTCAACGGCCACGCCGGGCTAAAGCCGGAGCAAGTGGAAGCCGGACAGGCCACTTCGAACTTCTTCCCGCTTCTTGGCGTTCACCTGCGGATGGGCCGCAACTTCACTCCTCAGGAAACGCGGACGGGAAATAGCAATGTAGCGATTCTCAGCGACGCTCTTTACAAGAGCCGCTTCAATAGCGATCCACATATACTCGGCAAAACATTTCTTGCGAATGGTCATCAGTACCAGATCATCGGAGTGCTTGCGCCCGGCTTCGAATTGCCGGCCGTGTGGGGCGGTTTGGACCACAAGGGACCAAAGCTGTGGTCGCCATTCAATGTCTATGCGGTAGGAGATCAGGAGAACTCTTTTTCACTCTGGGTGTTCGGGCGTCTGAAGCCGGGAGTAGACATTGCTCACGCCAGGAGCGAGATGGACGTCATTAGCAGCCGCTTGGCGAGGTCCGACCGCGAAAACGATCTGGGATTTGGCATCAATGTGGTTTCGCTCTCCGATGAAAACGTTGGGGCGGATTTGCGGCACGCCCTGCTGGTGCTTGAGATCGCCGTTTTGTTCGTCCTGCTAATTGCCTGCGCGAATGTAGGGAATCTGCTGCTGACGCGTGCGGTGGCGCGCGACAAAGAAATCGCGGTTCGGGTGGCATTGGGTGCGGGACGTTGGCGGCTGCTGCGGCAGGTGATGAGCGAGAGTCTGGTCTTAAGCTTCTGCGGTGGAGCGGCCGGATTGCTGCTTGCCTTTTGGGCGCTGCGGATCATTTCGAATGTTGCGCCGCAAGATACGCAGGGATTCCATGAGCTACGGATTGACGCGCCCGTGCTTTGGTTCACAATCGCGGTCTGCATCGCCGCTGGGATCTTGTTTGGACTTGCGCCAGCGTCCCGGGCGTGGCGGAGCAACATCAATGAGACCCTAAGCCGGAGCGCCCGTAGTGTCGCGGGATCGTCCAACCGGCTGCGCAACACGCTTGCGGTCGTCGAAATCGCCCTGTCGCTGATTTTGTTGATCGGAGCTGGCTTAACTATCCGCAGTCTCGCTCTGCTGATGAACACCGATCTTGGATTTAAGCGCGACCACCTGCTGGTGATGCATTTGACTCTTCCGGAATCAAAATATAACGCTTCGGAAAAGACGGCCTCCTTCAATGACAGGCTGCTTGAAGCGGTCCGAAGCGTTCCCGGTGTGAAGGCAGCCGCACTGACGACCGCGCTACCGATGCGAAGTGTGCAGCAAAGCAGCTTCGACTTGCCGGGAAGAACGCCGAAGCCCGGGCAGTTGTTCACCTCCGACTGGGCGCGGACAAGCGACCACTATTTCGAAACGATGAGCGAAACATTGCTAAAAGGCCGGACTTTCACAAGACGGGAAGCGGTGGCGAAGGATGCTCCAGTGGCGGTTGTCAACCAGGCGTTCGCGCAAACTTTCTGGCCGGGCAAAGATCCTGTCGGCGAGGTCTTTAAATTCGGAAACGTTACTTACAAAGCGATCGGTGTGGTTGGTGACGAGAACCAAATGGGACCGGATAGCGACAAGCACGCTGAGTTCTATCTGCCGGATGATCGATTGCGCGACCTTTACGTGGTTGCGCGGACGGAGGGCGACCCGTTGAACATGGCTGCCGCTCTGAAGCAGCAGGTCTGGAACATCGACAAGGATCAGCCAGTGGCGGATGTGAAAACGGAAGAAGACGCGCTCCGCGAGTGGACTGTGCCGCGCCGATTCAACATGACGATCCTGTTGAGCTTCGCCTCGATCGCCTTGCTTTTAGCCGCGGTTGGGCTCTACAGCGTGCTGGCCTATTCTGTCACGCTGCGTAGGCGCGAGATTGGTATCCGCATCGCGATTGGCGCGGAGCCGCGCCGGGTGGCTCGCGACGTAGTCAGACAGGGTTTGCAGATGACAATCCTGGGCGTGGTGATTGGGCTCGGTTGCGCGTTCGCGCTTACACGATTTATGACGAGCCTGATCTTCGGGATAAGTCCGACAGACGCGTACACATTTGTATTGGTGCCCGTGCTTCTGGCTCTTATCTCGGTGATCGCCAGCTACGTTCCGGCGATCCGGGCGGCGCGTATCGATCCGATCGAAGCGCTGCGCGAAGAATGAACATTTCACATTGGGCGACGGTTGAAGTTCCGACCGTGCTGTTCCTGGCGACAGTAATTCGATCCGCCTTTGGGTTCGGCGAGGCTCTGATCGCTGTGCCTCTACTCGCCCTGCTGGTACCGGTTGAGGTGGCAGCGCCCGTGGCCGTGCTGGTATCGATCACGGTGGCAGCCATTGCAGTGGTTCAAGACTGGCATTTGATTCACCTCCGCAGTGCGGGCGGGCTGGTGATTACTACGTTGTTCGGCATTCCCCTCGGACTGTTGTTATTGAAGATGGTGGCCGAGCCGGTAGTGAAAGCGGTGTTGGGAATTGTGATTGTGGCGTTCTCGACCTATTCGCTACTGAGCCGCGCCAATTACGAGTTGAAGAACGATAAGTTCGCGGGATTATTCGGGTTTGTAGCGGGAATTTTAGGGGGTGCGTATGGCATGAATGGGCCTCCGCTGGTTATCTATGGTTCGCTCCGGAAATGGTCACCGCAGCACTTCCGCGCCACGCTGCAGGGATATTTTCTTCCGGCGAGCGTTATCGGCATGGTCGGCTATTGGATTGCCGGGCTTTGGACGCCAGAGGTGACGCGGTTTTATCTTTTATCGCTGCCGCTGATTTTGGTGGCTACTTTCTTAGGCCGAGTGATTAACCAGCGCATGAATGCGCGTGGGTTTCTTTTCTATACTCACGCCGGGCTGATTGTTATTGGGACGATTTTGTTGTTGCAGTCGGTGACGCGCCGAACTGGGGTTCCGCCCCACTCTGATATTGGCTTCGTCCATGGCTTCTCGCCAAGTGTCGAAGAGGGTGAAGGACGCGAAGTAGCCGTGGCCTTGCAGAACCCAGTAGGTATAGCCAAGTTCTGATTTGGTCTGCCGGATGCTGAAGTAATCGATCCGTGGCTTTCGAGGCGCAATGAATCGCTGGACGCCTACGAGAAGCGCGGCCAATCCGCTGAACAGTTTCAGAAGCATAGGTTAGTCTTTCTAATAATGTACAGCAAATCTTCTCGCCACAAAGCTCCGCTCAGTTCCAATAAACATCTGATCCGCTGGGTGGAGAAGATGGCCGACCTTACGAAACCGGCGGCAATCCATTGGGTGGACGGTTCGGCCGAGGAGAACGAGCGTCTTTGCGCCGAGATGGTGGCAAGCGGCACGTTTACGAAATTGAATGAAGAGCTTTGGCCGGGCTGTTTTCTGGCGCGGTCGGACCCGAGCGACGTGGCGCGCGTCGAGAACCGGACGTTCATCTGCTCACTGTCCAAGGACGCTGCGGGCCCAACCAATAACTGGGTGAATCCTTTCGAGATGCGGCGTAAGTTGAAAGCGCTGTTTAAGGGCTGCATGAGAGGGCGTACGATGTATGTGCTGCCGTTCAGCATGGGGCCTATAGATTCCCCGATGTCGCAAATTGGAGTCGAGCTGACGGACTCTCCTTACGTCGTCGTGAACATGCGCATCATGGCGCGCATTGGATTGCCGGTCTTCAAAGAAATCGATAAAGACGAGAAACGCGTAGTGCCTTGTATGCACAGCGTAGGCGTGCCGTTAGCGCCCGGGCAGGCGGATGTTGCGTGGCCGTGTAACTCAGAGAAGTACATCGTCCACTTTCCGGAAACTCGCGAGATTTGGTCATATGGATCGGGCTATGGGGGCAATGCCCTGCTCGGGAAAAAGTGTTTCGCGCTGCGGATTGCTTCGAATATCGCGCGCGACGAAGGCTGGATGGCGGAGCACATGCTGATCGTGGGCGTCGAGGACCCGCAGGGCGAAAAAACTTACGTGGCTGCCGCCTTCCCGAGCGCTTGCGGCAAAACAAATTTCGCCATGATGATTCCACCGGAGGGATTTGAGGGTTGGAAAATATGGACGGTGGGCGACGACATCGCCTGGATCAAACCAGACGCGGCCGGACGGCTTCGCGCCATCAACCCCGAAGCCGGTTTCTTCGGCGTAGCGCCGGGCACATCGCCCAAGACCAACCCGAACGCCATTGCAACGCTCTCGCGCAATACGATATTTACCAACGTGGCGCTGACGCCCGAAGGAGGGGTCTGGTGGGAAGGTCTTACGGAAGAGCCGCCCGCCGAGTGTATCGATTGGCGTGGAAATCCCTGGACTCCGGCCATCGCGAAAGAAACCGGAGCGAAGGCGGCGCACCCTAATTCACGCTTCACGGCCCCTGCCTCGCAATGCCCGACGATTGATCCCGATTGGGAAGCTCCGGACGGAGTTCCAATTAGCGCGTTTATTTTTGGCGGACGCCGCGCCGAGACAATTCCGCTTGTGTATCAAGCGTTTAACTGGAGCGCGGGGGTATACGTCGGGGCCACAATGGGCTCTGAAACGACCGCAGCGGCGGCGGGAGCGGTGGGGAAGGTGCGCAGAGACCCAATGGCGATGTTGCCCTTCTGCGGCTATCACATGGGCGATTACTTCCGGCACTGGTTGAGAATGCAACGCTCCTTGAGCGCCACGCCGCGAATATTCCACGTCAACTGGTTCCGAAAGGATGCCGAAGGGCGATTCATCTGGCCGGGGTTCAGCCAGAACATGCGGGTGCTCCAGTGGATTGTTTCGCGGGCGCATAGCCGCGTATTTGCGGAGGAGACGCCAATCGGGTGGATGCCACGATACGAAGACATCGAATGGGCCGGTCTAGAGTTCCCCCGGGAGAGCTTCGAAGAGCTCCAATCCTTTGATCGAACGGCCTGGAGGGCGGAAGTTATAGGACATGAAGAGCTTTTCATCGATCTCCACGACCATCTTCCACCTGAGATGATTTACGAGCGAGAGCTCCTAATCTGCAGATTGTAAAGGGATACTACCCAAAGGTCTATTCCCCTATACTCCCTAGATTTAAGAAAGTTTAATGTGGACTTCAGGACTCCTTCACCCCAAGAATGCGAATATACTCATTGAGAGCACCAAGTGCTATCAGTAAGTTGTTTATAAGGAGATATCCCCAAATGAAAAAAATCATGATCGCCGCCCTTGGCCTTTCGCTGTTGTCCGGTACGGCAATTTTCGCCGCTCAGAACACTTCGACGAACACAGATACCACCAACACGATGTCCAAGAAGCATCACAGCAAGCACAAGAAGGGCAGCACTTCCACCGACACCACCAGCACGATGAGCAAGTAGTTCTTCGCTCGATTCGTCGGGAGAAGTTATGGCGCGGCCCTTGGACGGAAGACGTTCGAGGGCCGCGTTTGTATTTGGCTATCTGGTTCTGGGACCTACGCCTGTGGCTACCTTGCGTTTGGGACGGCTTACACCCTGCGCTTTGCGAATATCGCGGCGGACCTCCAGAATCAGTTGCATAACCTGCATCTCGATCTGATCGCGAACTTTCACGTAAAGCTCTTCCGGACGGCCGATTGGATCTTCGATCTTCCATTCGCGAACCTCAATGGTCAGGCGAGTAGGCATCGGGTTCCCACTCATGTTGATGATCAGATCAAAATCGCGAAGCGGAACGGAATCCAGGTTCTTCGGGTACTGATCGTCAATGTTGATGTTCTTGGCTTCCATCACCTTCTTGGTCATCGTTTGGACAATAGAGGCGGGCGCGAGACCGGCACTGTCGCAGGTGAGGACATCGGAGCCGTAGCAGCGGGCAAAACCTTGCGCCATCTGGCTTCTGCATGAATTGCCGATACAGAGGAAAAGTACCTTTTTCACGTGGTCCGATTCTTCCGGGATGCGACCTTATCGACGAAATGCCGGTGCACCCGGTCATCGGCGCTCAATTCCGGGTGAAAAGTCGCTACCATGTGCCTCCCTTGCTCCACGAGAACCGGGGTATTCAGATAGCTCGCCAACACCTTTACATCCGGTCCTACTCTTCTTATGACGGGCGCGCGAATGAAGACGGCTTCCGCATCTTTCCCTTCCAGTTCTATCTGAGCGACACGGCTGTCAACTTGCCGTCCATATCCATTCCGCTCAATCGAAAGGTCCATTAGGCCGAGCGATTCCTGTTCCGGGTTCGAAACCTCTGAGGCTAGAAGAATTGCGCCCGCACAGGTCCCGAAGATCGGCTTCCGCCGGCCGAAGTCCTGCAGAGGTTCGAACATATTTTCAACGTGGAGCAGCTTCAACATGGTTGTACTTTCACCGCCAGGAATAATCAGTCCGTCTATAGCGTCGAGATCGGCGGCCGTGCGAACTTCCGACACCTGCCCGCCTGCGCTCTCGACGGCCTTGCGATGAGCGTCGAAATCCCCTTGCAGCGCGAGCACCCCAATTTTCG
>JALYVD010000415.1 GCA_030853405.1 Acidobacteriota bacterium
GCAGGCTCACGGTGCGAGGGAAAAGGAAGCCTGTCCCGGTTTTCAGCATTCGGGAGCTAGCCGTTGAAATAGATGTGATAACCTCCGGTCAGTTGGAGGAATACGTATGGCCAATTGCTCCAGACGTGATTTGCTGAAGACCGGACTCGCGGCGGCGGCGTTTGCCGGTGCTGGAACCCTTTCGTTGAAAGCGGCGTCCGGGAAAGCTACCGATTGGGTGACTCTTGGAAAATCCGACGTGAAAGTGACGCGGCTGGCGTTTGGCACCGGGACGGCCAGCGGGAAGATACAGCGCGACCTTGGGCAAGACCAGTTCACTACGTTGGTCCGCTACGCCTACGACCACGGCATCCGTTTCTTCGAGACCGCTGAGTCCTATGATGACATGCACAGAATGCTCGGCGTGGCGCTGAAGGGCATTCCGCGCGATTCTTACGCGCTTATGTCCAAAGTGACAACGCGGCCAGGCGTAGATCCGCAGGCGAAGTTCGACGAGTTGCGCAAACTTGCGAATACCGAGTACTTCGATATCATGCTGCTCCATTGGCAGCACGTTGCCTCCTGGCCAACCGACAGCGTCCGCTGGCAGGATGGGATTCTGGAAGCCCAGGCGAGAAAGATCGTAGTAGGACACGGCGCGTCGGTACACGGGCTCCCGGCTTTGCGCCAAGTTCCGGAAAACAAGTGGCTGGAAATTGCCATGATCCGGATGAACCAGAAGGGCACAGCAATGGACGCGGAGGAGTACAACACAAGCGGTCCGGGAAATGTGACCGAGGTCGTCACGCATGTTAAGCAGGCCCGTGAAGCGGGAATGGGCGTGATCAGCATGAAGTTGGTGGGAGAGGGTAGATTCACGAAGCGCGAGGACCGCCAGGCCGCCATGAAGTTTGCTTTCAGAAACGCCGGTGTGAATGCGGTGACGGTCGGCTACAAGAACACGGCGGAGATCGACGAAGCTATCGAAAATCTGAATTTGGCGTTAGCTTAGGGCTAACGTGTGGGGCCTTATTCAGAACTCAGCCCAACATCCTAATCCGAAACCAGTTTCATGCGCCATGAACGGTAATTGTGTAAACCGGGGCGGCTTCGATACTCACTGAAATGATTCTGCAACTAGGACAGGATGACCTCTGCATAGCTGCCCGACGTGGCGGCGTTCACTGCTGCCGCAATCCTTTCGATCTGCACTCGAACAACCGGCCATTGCGGAGTACTCAACACCACAATGGCTATTCGCCGGCCTGTAAGGTTCTGCTGATAGCGCATGTTCTTGTCGGCGGTAAGCAGCACGTCGAAACCGGCCTGCTCCGCTTCGGCGAGTAACTTGCCGTTGGTCAGCGTATCCCATCCTCGCTCTTTGGCCTTTGTTACCGTGTGGCCCGAAAGAAATCGGGCAATACCGGCAGGCGTTACATGATCAAAGAGGATGCGCATCCAGAGGGGAATTCACGGCGGGAATGGGAACCGCATCGAGGCTGCGGGCAGCGAATACAAGTACCGCGTTTATCTGGTCTCGGGTGATATCGAACTGCTCGATAATTTCCTCTATGGTGGCCCCGGCTTCGAGGTTATCAAACACGGCAGACACGGGCATACGGGTATCACGAAACACCCATGCACCACTTAACCTGCCCGGCACACTTTCCACGGCAGGGCATTGGGACCAATCGAGCGTTGCCATATTCTTACCGTCCTTTCATCATAGCGTTTTAGCACGGTATTACGGTGGCGTCACGAATGAAAGAGCAGGGGAAACAATGCCGCCGTTCTAGACGTTAGCGCGGAATCCCAAAACCAGCCGCGCCCGCGAACCTGAGTGCGGTGACAGAATGGGATGTTCCGTATAGAACATCCCATGTCCCGCCTGATACCGTGCATCCTCTCTTTCGTTTTCCTTTCCTTAACAACTGGTCTTGTGAATGCCGCGCAGCCGTTCACGCTCGATCAGATAATGAGCACGCCCTTCGCATCTTCGTTGATTGCGAATCCCACCGGCGCTATGGTTGCCTGGATCATTGATTCACGCGGGCGCAGAAACATATGGATTGCAGAAGCTCCTGACTGGAAAGGCCGCCAGATTACGCAGTTCAATGAGGACGACGGTCAGGAGATCGCCGAGTTAGCTTGGACGCCCGATGGCAAAGCGCTTCTGTTCGCGCGTGGCGGGGATTTCGAAATGGGAAGAGAGAATCCAAATCCCACCGTCGAACTGCACCGGCCCGAACAGGCGGTCTGGATTGTAGATGCGAACGGCCGTTCGGCGAAAAGACTGGGCGAAGGACACGCACCCTGCATGAGCGCGGCGAGCGATGCCATTTGGTTTCTGCGCAAGGGGCAAGTGTTCTCGATGAAATCCGATGGTTCCGATGTGAAGAGCGAGTTCGATATTCAGGGAACGGCCACGGATCTCACCTGGTCGCCGGATGGACGGCAACTCGCGTTCACGAACGAACGCAAGGGACACAGTTTCGCCGCTGTTTACTCGACAGGGGAAAAGAAGATCAGATTCCTCGATCCCAGTGTCGATACCGATTCCAATCCGGTCTGGTCACCCGATAGCAGCCGAATCGGATTTTTGCGCGTGCCCGCGACAAGTAGTACGGAGTTCCAGCCTCATCGCGAGGGCGATCCCTGGTCGATTCGCGTGGCGGATGCACAAACGGGCCGCACCACCGAAGTCTTTCGCGCGGATTCAGGACCAGGAAGCGTCTTTCACGAAGTAGCCGCGGAAAAGCAGGTGATGTGGACAGCGGGGAACCGGCTTATCTTTTCCTGGGAGAAGACGGGCTGGGTGCATTTGTACAGCATTCCGGCCGCAGGCGGCTCACCGGTTGATCTCACGCCCGGCGATGGAATCGTCGAGCACGTTGCGATCGACAAAAACGGAAAGACCATCTGCTTTTCTAGCAACATCTCCGACATCGACCGGCGCCATATCTGGACCGTGAGTCCGGATTCCGGGAGCAAAGCACAAGAGATCACAAAAGGAGAAGGCATCGAGTGGGCGCCGATGCCAGTTGTGGGCAGCAATGACGTGGCGTTTCTTGCGTCCACATACAATTCCTCCGCACATGCCGAAGTGTTGCGCGCCGGGTTGGTGAAACCGTTGGCTCCCCAAACTGTCCCAGCGGATTTCCCCGCATCGCAGCTTATAAAACCGGAAGCGGTCCTGATCAGTTCAGCCGACGGTATGCAACTGCACGCTCAATTATTCCGGCCGCGGGGAACTGGCAAACATCCGGCGCTTGTGTTCTTTCATGGAGGCTCGCGCAGGCAAATGCTGCTCGGGTTTCACTACATGTACTACTACTCGAACGCCTATGAGATGAATCAGTATCTGGCAAGCCGGGGCTACTTGGTGTTGTCGGTAAATTACCGGAGCGGCATCGGGTATGGGCTCGACTTCCGGGAGGCGCTTCATTACGGAGCGGCGGGGGCAAGCGAGTATAACGATGTGCAAGGGGCCGGAGTGTATCTGCGTTCTCGTGAGGATGTAGATCCGAAACGCATCGGGGTGTGGGGAGGTTCGTATGGCGGATATCTCACCGCACTGGCGCTGGCGCGGTCGTCAGATTTGTTTGCGGCTGGCGTCGATTTTCATGGTGTTCACGACTGGAATATCGAAATTCCGAACTTCAATTCGGACTACAACGCCAATGCTCATCCCGATTTCGCACGCGTTGCGTTCGAGTCTTCACCGTTAGCGTCAGTCGATACGTGGAAATCACCCGTGCTGCTGATCCATGGCGACGACGACCGCAATGTGCAGTTTGAGCAGACAATTCGTCTGGTGGAAGCTCTTCGCAAGCAGCATGTGTACTTTGAAGAACTGATCTTCCCGAACGAGATCCACGACTTTTTGCTGTGGCGAGACTGGGCCAAGGCATATGGGACAGCGGCAGACTTCTTCGAAAGAAAATTGCGGTAGCGGACCGCTGTGAGTAGCTAACGCGCCGCTACCGGGCGGTCCACCCACCGTCAATCAAAATCGTGTGGCCGGTTATCAGCGAAGCTGCCGGCGAGGCAAGAAACACCACCGCGCCCGCCACTTCCACGGGCTCCCCTATGCGATGTAAGCCAGCGATTCTCTCGACTACGTCCGCTTCGAATAGGGGATCGGAAAGAGATGGTTCGGTACCGGGTGTACGGATGAAGGTAGGCGCCACGGCATTCACCCGGATGCTGTACCGGCCCCATTCAACCGCTAAACATTTCGTGAGATGTACGATGGCCGCCTTGGTCATGCAATAGACGGACTCGGAAGGCAAGGCCGCGAAGCCGGCTTGAGAACTCATGTTCACAATGCTGCCGCTCTTCTGCCGGATCATGTGCCGGGCCGCATATTGGCTGGCAAAGAACGTGCCCTTCAAATTGATTGCCAGCGTCCGGTCGAAGTCTTCTTCATTTACGTTTTCAGCCAAATTCACCGGGGCGATTCCCACATTGTTAACCAGGATGTCAATGCGCCCAAACTGCGTAACTACATTCTCGATGGCGGCATGAACCTGGCCGAGCTTTGACGTATCCATCTGGAGCGGCAGCGCCTTGCGCCCCATGTTTTCAATTTCCCGCTGCAAATCGCCGGGTTTGCCGATATCACGAAATCCGAGAGCCACGGTAGCTCCCGCGTTTGCGAGCGCCAGTGCGATGGCTCGCCCCAAACCTCTAGCCGCACCTGTGACCAAAGCCACTTGGCCGTTCAAATCGAACTTCGGGAATTCAGACATCGCAGTAAACTTTCAGCTATAGGATCTCAGAATAGTAGCGCTGTTCTCCGGCGGGCTGCGGAAAAGGCGGAAAACCGCTTGCTTGCGCGCGCGGCTCGGAAGGTGTCCATACGTTTGCAGTAACTTACCTTACGCGCGCCTCCAGATTGCGTCCGCTGCCCTAAAAGTGGTTTAATAGGTTCAGTGGCGAAACAGAAAGTGGGCGAAAAGCCCACTTTTTTATTTGCCGTTGTATCGGATGCCAGTCGTGGAAGAACCCGGAACTATCGAGCGAATCACCGAGCTCACGGAGCGCGCCGCCAGCGGTACGGAAATCGAGATCGTGGAGATTCAGCTTCGCGGAGCCGGGAAATCGCGCCTCCTGCGGGTTTATATCGATAAGCCCGGTGGTGTCACTCATGGCGATTGCGAAACCATCTCGCACAATCTCGGTGCACTATTGGACGAGCAAGACGCCGTTCCAGGGGACACTTACACGCTTGAGGTCAGTTCCCCGGGCGCGGAACGCAAACTGTCGAAGCCGCGCGACTTTGAGAGAGTCATCGGGCAGAAGGTCCGGGTATCGCTTCGCGAGCCGATGGAGGGATCGAAGAGCTTCGAAGGAAAGCTCATCGCCGTCGTGAATGGCGCGCTTGACCTGGAAATCGCGGCGGGGCAATCCCTGCAAGTGCCTCTCGAACGGGTTCAGAAAGCGAACCTGAAGTTCGACTGGTAGCGGCTCCGGGCCGTTCGCAAAACCATCAGACATTGAGTTCAGATTGAGGTTAGTAATTTGGCTTCCATTTATCAGTCCATTGAAATCTTGAGTAAAGAGAAGGGTATCGATCCGCAGATTGTTTTAGACGCGGTGAAGGATGCCATGCTCGCGGCGGCGCGGAAACATTTCCGTTCGCAGGAAGACCTGGTTGCCGATCTCGACGAGAAAACTGGAAATATCCAGATCTGCGCGGTGAAGCAAGTAGTGGAAGCGGTGCAGGATCCTAATAAGGAAATTACCCTTTCAGCCGCTAAGAAGATCAGTTCAGACGCGGCGGTGGGCGCCGAGATCCGCGAACCCAAGCCGACCGAAGCGCTGGGCCGGATCTCCGCCCAGACGGCCAAGCAGGTGATTCTTCAAAAGGTTCGCGAGGCCGAGCGGGACAGTGTCTTCTCCGAATTCCAGGGGAGGCAGGGCGAGTTGGTCAACTGCGTTATAAAGCGTCTTGAAGGCCAGGATTTTGTTGTTGACATGGGGAAAACCGAAGCCCGTCTGCCCAAAAAGGAACAATCGCGCATCGAAAGCTTCAGCGTCGGCGACCGCGTCCGCTGCGTGATCAAGGGCGTGGAACGGGGCGGAAAGTTCTCGGGCGTATTGGTCTCCCGCGCCGCGCCGGAGCTTGTTATGCGCCTCTTCGAGCAGGAAGTGCCCGAAATCTACGATAACACCGTCACTATTAAGGCCTGCGCCCGCGAAGCCGGCGAGCGTACGAAAATCGCCGTATTCAGCCGTGACCGGGACGTCGATAGCGTGGGCGCCTGTGTCGGCATGAAGGGAATGCGCGTTCAGTCGATCATCCGCGAATTACGGGGCGAGAAAATCGATATCATCGAATTTTCAGACGATCCGGTTCTGTACGTCACGAAAGCGCTCAGCCCGGCCAAGATTTCGCGCGTGACCATTGTCGATCCCACGGACAAACATATGGAGGTCGTGGTGGACGATCTTCAGCTTTCTCTCGCTATCGGTAAGCGCGGGCAAAACGTACGGCTGGCGGCGAAGTTGATCGGGTGGAAGATCGATATCAAGAGCGAAGAAGAGAAGCGCCGTGAACTTGAGTCGCGGATGGAGGATATGGTGATCTCTGGTGCGCCCGTTTCTGTGCTGATCGATCACGGCTTAGCCGAAAGTATCGTCGAAGCCGTAGTGGCCGCCGACATCGGCACGGTAGAACGGCTGGGTTCCATGACGCCTGAGGAGCTCGAAGCGATCCCGAACATCACCGAAGAGATCGTGACCCAGATCCAGACGGCCGTGATGTCGTTCTATGGCCAGTATGATGCGGCTCAGGCGGAAGCGGTTCCAGCGGATGCGGAGTCGCTCGAAACCGCGATAGACGCAAGCGGAACTACCGGCTTGGAGATTTCGGACGACGGGGACGGCGAAAGCATTCCGGCGTTTGAGAACATCGAAACCGGTATTTTGGAGCGGGATATTGCCACCCATGAGGCTGCCGCTACGGAAGATACCGATGAGGGTGAAGTCCTTGACTTGGGACGAGTGGAAGGCCTGTCGGCAGCCCCTTCCACGTTGCATAATGTGGCTGGAACGGATGAAATCGACGAAAACGATAAATCTGATAACATGGGAAACGTCGGATAGCCAGCTACAAACCGTGGTCGTGTAAGGAGTTATCTAGCAGTCTCTTCTATGAAAAAAATCAGAATTAACGAACTGGCGCGGGAACTTGAAGTTAAACCAGGCGTCATTCTCGACTTGCTGCCGGAGTTGGGCGTGCAGGAAAAGAAGACGCACTCCAGTTCGATCGATGAAGAGGTAGCGCTAGTATTACGCGACCGATTGGTCAACGCAGGAGAGTTGCATAACGGCTCTTCTCATTCCCATGATGCCGATGAACGGGAAGAGGAAACTGCTTCGCCTGAACGAACCGATAGAACCACACCTGAGCGACAATTGACTGAACTGGCTGATAATGAGGCGCAAACCGCCGCCGTGGTGGAAACGCCAAAACCGGTTAGACCTGTGATTCAAACGGCGCTTCGACCGCCTGTTCGGGAGGCTTCGCCGTCTTCTGGCGGTCCGGCCATTCCGATTCCAGTGGCCGCGCCCGCGCCCGTTCGTCCCGTTGCGCCGGTATCTGCGGCAGCGCCCCCGTCCGTGGTTACGGCTCCGCTTACGGCGGCCGCGCCCGGTCTTCCATTGGAACAGGCGGCGAGTGTGCCTGGGACTACGGGGCTCGGGATTACCGTGCCTGGAGAACCAGAAAGGCCAGCGCCGCGTTTTCAGCCTCTTCGTCCGCCCCTCGGATTAGGCGCGCGCCAACCGATTCCGGCGCCTCCTTCGCAGACTCCCGGGTTCGCCCCGGCGAGCCGCACAATTCCAATCCCGGCGCGTCCATCGGTTCCTTTAACGCCGCGTCCAGGGGGTTCCGCTCCGGGAGCGCCGCAGGCTGGTCCTCGTCAGCCGCTGCCTTCCGAGCCATCGCGGTCCTTGGCGGGTCCATCGGAACGTCCGGTACGCCCGGCGCTACCCGAACGGCCGGCTTCAATGCCTTCTCAACCCGCTCCGCCAGCGCGGCAGGTTCAGTTGAGAGCGCCGCAAGCTCCTACGCATCTGGTCGCCCCCGGTCCATCGCAAGGATCGAATTTGGGCGTGTCGAATTTGGGCGTATCGAATTTGGGCGTACCTTCGAGCGTGCCTGGCTCTCCGATTCCGCCCCGGCCGGCGGCGCCCCGCCCTTCCGCGCCTGGACTTACTCCAGGTGCTCCTATAGCTCCGCGTCCTCAAGGGGCCCGGCCTCTGGCGGGTCAGCCAGCCGCGAGACCAACCGTTCCGCCGCGGCCCGATCTGGTCCAGCGCTTAAGGCAGCAGACTCAGCCTCGCCCGGCTCCAGCCACACCCGCCGCTCCAAGGCCGCCGGCGATGGCGAGTCCAGGGCGTCCTTCACCGGCTCCCGGTCAGCCGTTGTATCGCGGCCCTATTCGCCCCGGTCAGCCGCTAATGCGTGGTCCCGGCGGTCCAGCTGGTCCTGGACTACCTGGACAATTGCGCCGCCCTGGCATGCGGCCGATGCATCCGACCAGCCCTTTACGTGCCGAACCTGCCACGCCGCCGCCCACCGAACAACAGCGCCGCCATCAGGCAAAGCCGGTTGGACGGGGAGGTCCGCGCAAGCGCGAAGACGAAGAAGGGAATCTGCGTGAGCGCTCCTACAGGCGCCAGGCGATTTTCGAACCGCCGCCCATAGATCGCCAGATCACCGTCGCTGAAGGCGTAACGGTCAAAGAGCTTTCTGAGAAGCTGGGCGTTAAGGCCAATCTCGTTATTAAGAAGCTGGTGGAAACGAAGAAGATTTTCGCCACCATCAACCAGACACTCGACGTGAAACTGGCCGAGGAGTTGGCGCGCGAATTCGGCGCTTCGACCAACCAGGTCAGCTACGAGCAGGAGAGCACTCAAGACATTCAAGAGGCCGAAGAGACGATGGATCTCGTCCGGCGCGCTCCCGTGGTTACCATCATGGGTCACGTCGATCATGGCAAAACATCGCTGCTCGACGCTCTGCGGCAGACCAATGTCGCAGGCCGCGAGGCTGGCGGAATTACCCAGCACATTGGCGCTTACTACATCGAAAAGAACAACCGCAAAATTGTCTTCATCGATACACCGGGTCACGAAGCGTTCACCCGTATGCGCGCCCGCGGGGCGAAGGTCACCGATATCGTTGTTCTGGTGGTCTCGGCGGACGATGGTGTTATGCCGCAGACGGTTGAAGCGATCGACCACGCGAGAGCGGCTGGCGTACCTATTGTCGTCGCCATCAATAAGATCGATAAGCCAGACGCGCAGCCCGATCGCGTGAAACAGCAGTTGGCGGACCGCGGACTTCAGGCAGAAGACTGGGGCGGTGATGTCGTCATGGTTCCGGTCTCGGCCAAGAAGGGTCAGAATCTCGATCTTCTGCTGGAAATGATTTTGTTGGTCGCCGATATCCAGGACCTGAAGGCCAATCCGGGCCGGCCCGCTCTTGGCACCGTGCTTGAAGCGAAGCTGGACAAAGGCCGTGGTCCGGTTGCCACCATGCTGGTGCGAAACGGCACGCTTAGGGCGGGCGACTTCTTCATCTGCGGAGCTTTGTTCAGCAAGGTCCGCGCCATGTTCGACGACCGCGGCAATTCGGTCAAAGAAGCCGAACCTTCGATGCCGGTCGAGGTCATCGGTCTCGATAGCTTGCCCGAAGTGGGCGACAGTTTCCAGGTTGTTTCGGATACCTCGAAAGCCAAGCAGATCGTCATCTACCGCGAAGCCAAGGCCCGCGAAGTTGCCATGGCCAAGGGCGCTCGTGTCGCCACGCTTGACTCGCTCGCGAGGCAGTTCAAGGAAGGCGATCTCAAGGACCTCAATCTCATCATCAAAGCGGACGTTGGCGGTACCGCCGAAGTTCTTTCCGATACGCTCCAGCAGCTTTCAACGCCTAAGGTTCGCGTTCGCGTGCTCCTTGCCGGTGTTGGAGCGATCACGGAATCCGATGTGGATCTTGCTTCGGCGTCCGAAGCCGTCATCGTCGGGTTCAACGTCAAGCCGGAGCGTAACGCCCAATCGGCTGCGGATCGCCAAAAAGTCGAGATTCGCCAGCACAACATTATCTACGAATTGATCGACGAAGTAAGGCTGGCCATGACCGGTCTGCTCGATCCGGTCTACAAGGAAACCGTTCAGGGGCACGCTGAAATCCGCGAAACCTTCAAGATCAGCAAAATCGGAACCATCGCCGGTTGTTTTGTGTCCGATGGCGCCATACGCCGTGACAGCCAGATTCGCATCCTGCGCGACCGCGATGTGATCCATACGGGCCGTATCGAAGCGCTGAAGCGATTTAAGAACGATGCGAGCGAGGTCAAGAACGGTCTTGAATGCGGTATCTCAATCGTCAACTTTAACGACATTCAGGCTGGCGACATAATCGAGGCATTCGCCATGGAGCGGATCGCCGTCGAGGCGCCAGTCTCGCGCTAAATGCCCTCTATCGGGGTACTTACCCTCGACATCTTAGTCGAGGGTTCACACTCCCTGAAAGAGAAGCGGAGTGTCATCAAAGGGTTGAAAGACCGCCTTCACGAGCGGTTTAACGTGGCCGTGGCGGAGATCGATCATCTCGATTCCCGGCAAGCTTCGGTCCTTGCCGCCGTCACGATCTCGAACGACCGCGTGCATGCCGAACAGGTCCTAAACGCAGTAGAAGCACACGCCGTAAGCATTCTCGGCGGCACGCTGACGGGTACCAGCGTCGAATGGATTTAACATAGCCGGTTTAACATAGCCAATGAGGTGTCAATGGCGTGCAATCCGGAAGTGCTCAGGCGTGTATCACTTTTCGCTCTGCTCGACGATGAAGAACTTGCGGTACTAGGCAGTCAGGTCGAACTGAAGACCTTTGCCGCCCGCCAGCGCATATACAAAATGGGCGATCCCGGCGGGCAAGCCTATGTCGCCGTGTCCGGTTCCGTGCGAGTTACCACGGTAGACGACGACCATCAGGAAGTTCAAGTGGACGAACCTCGCGCGGGCGAATTCTTTGGCTTCGCTTCCATGCTGGACCGGACGGTGCATCAAACCAGCGCCATCGCCCTTGAAGAGACGGTTTGCGTCGAAGTGGACCGTGACGATATCGCGGTTTTGCTGGAGCGCAAACCTCTGGCCGGCATGGATCTGCTCACGGTGCTCGGCCGCCAATTCCACGCGACGCAGCAACTCGTGCGAGTCCGTTCACAACGCAATCCAAACGAGATTATTGAGGAAGAGGCGACTTATGGAGATCATCTCGCGGATACCGTCGCCAAATTTGGCGGCTCGTGGTCTTTCATTATCACGTTTTTCGTGGTGCTGGTCGGTTACACCTCGATAAACGTGATGATCGGAAAATCCGCCTGGGATCCTTATCCCTTCATACTTCTAAACCTGTTTCTCTCGATGCTGGCCGCCATTCAAGCGCCTGTCATCATGATGAGCCAGAACCGGCAGGATGACAAGGACCGGCTGCGCGGAGAACTGGATTACGCCGTCAACCGCCGCGCCGAGTCGGAGATTCAGGCGCTGTCCCGCAAACTCAACATGCTAGGGGAGAAGATCGACGATATCCAGGAGGCATTGCGCCCCCCGGAACTTAGCCGCCGTTAATCGCCGCTCGGAGTAGTTGTTCCAAATCTTCTTTCGTCATGGAAGTGCTAACGAAGAGTTCCTGACGCGCGCCCGCGCTAAGAGCGATCGCCTTCCAGCCGTTAGTCGTCGGCACAGTGATTCGAATACTGGGCTTTCCCTTGGCGTCGCGTACCGGGCGGATAACGCCGGGGATCACGGAGCGGATTTCGGCGCTATCTTTCAGAAGCCGTTCCAGCACGGGCCGAAGCCCGTCAATGATGCTATGTTCGATCTTCAATTTGCCCTTGGCCGCGCGAAGCTTCATAGCCGTTACCTGAACCGCTTCTTATACTGAAAATCGATTCCGAACTCTCCGTTGTCGTCGCGTACAGCCACCACCGAAAACTGGCGATTCAACGCCCATTCGAAGCGGAAGATTTGCTCTGAAGTCTGCGCCAGATTCGTGATGTAAGTTACTGTAATATCCCGCGAAATCTGTTGCTCTAAAGTAAGCCGTGCTTGCGGGGTATTGGTAATTCCCTGTACCAACGGATCGATCTTAATGTTAGTTATCCCAAACAACTTAGAGAGACGATTTGAAGCGGGCGAGATCGCCTGACCCAGCACGGTATTTGCCCCCGCTTGCAACGCAATGACATCTGTATTGGCATTGATATTGGAGGGATTCGCCGTCGTGCTAGGAGCCTGACCTACCGTAAGTAGCGCGATGATGTCTTTGGGCTGCAGAGGCGGATCGGACCGGTAGTTCATATTCATTTTGTTAAGAGTTCCGGAAATTGTAATGTCCACGGTGATCCCGCGCGTCTGCGTTTGTAAGTCGAGATCCAGAACCGGCTCAATCTTAACGCTATTAACGAATGTGATGTCGCCACGATTGATGCTGTACTTGGCGCCAAAAACTTTGATCTCGCCCTGGTTAGCGGAAATGCTCCCAAGCAGGATGGGATGCGCCGCCGTTCCTCTAACTCTTAAATCTATGTCGGCCTCTACGTCTTGACTTAGATCTGTACTGATTTGAAGATTAGGAGAGCTCTGGACACGCAGATCAAGCAGTAATCCGTTGATCAGATCCTTATCATTCCCGGGAGGCGAAGCGGGCGAAACGGTAGAAGCCAGCATGTTACCCAAATCGGCGTTTTGACCGATGATAATGCGCGATACGGTCACACGGCCGGAGAGGAGACCGTTTTGACTGTTCCCCGTCAGCTCTAAGCGTCCATTGGCTGTTACGCTGGCTCCGGTATACCGAACGCGCACGTTCGTAGCGCTCGCCTGAAGGTTGTAGATCGCCGTCCCGCGCGCGCCGAGCGACACGAACCCCGTTAATCCGAGTTCGCCTCCTCCAGTCTCGGCGGTCAGCTTTTGAATCGTAGCCCGGTCGCGATTGAATCTTATTGTCCCGTTCACGTTGCTGAGTCCGTTCGTGAAGTTTTTCACGAAAAGAGATCCGCCGCGCACGTCGATCGTGCCATCTACCGAAGGATGATCGAAGGTTCCGCCGATTGAAACCTTCAGCAGCGACTGGCCGGCCGATTGGAGATTGGGATCAAATATCTGAAGAAGCCGGAAATCGGAAGATCCCTCAACCTGCAGGTTCAGAGGGCGATTTTCTTCATAACCGAAGGTCCCCGCCACGTTCAACTGCGTATCGCGAGATGCTAACTGCAAGTTCCGAACCGTTGCCGTACCTCCGCGGGCATCGATCAGAATGGGTTCGGTGTTGTGAACGGCAATTGGATTTCGCGGAGAGTTCATCTGTAACTCGTCGATCCGAAGTTGAAGGTTCATTTCACGGGGTCGCAACAATGGCCCATCGAACGAGAGGCTGCCGTGAACGAATCCGTTGGCACGGGCAACAGCCATGCCGCTCAGCCTCGAAAGGCCATAGATTGTGGACAGACTTATTCGCCCGAAATGAAGTTCGCCGGTTGCTAAGTCTGAATCGACTAAGTGCGCCCGAAGGTTGCCCGACACCGGACTGTCTTCGAGGTTACCCGCAACTCCGACGCTCAACTGCTCGCCGTGGGTTGCGGCATTCACGGTGACGTCACCCAGCGGCGCGCCATCTAGCGTGACTCTTGTGAAGTTCAAGGTTCCGCCGGCGTTTTCCGGCTCGAGGCGGCTCTTCGTGAGCCGTGCTCGTAAATTCGCATGAACCTCCAAGCGCGCAGCCACCGCCGGGAGCAATCTCTTCGCGAAAGCCAGAGCCGTAAGTGGAAATCCATTGCTGTCGATCCGCATCTGAAGATCCCCACTGGTCCAATCGGCACGACGATGCGCGTAGTTTCCGGAAAACGAAAGGGTAGCGCTTCCGGCGTGTAAACGTCCATCTGTAACGGACACGGTATCGGAATCGACGGATGCGTTGAACCTTGTCTGGTCTACTCGTTCGCCATAAGCATCCAGATTGTCTATTGAGAACCGGCCCCGCCCGCTCGGCGCCCCGACGGTCCCCGCAAGCACGAACGATCCGGAGGCCGTACCATGAATTTGGGGCGAGAAGCGAAATCTAGAGATCTCCGCGTCGTTAAAGCCGGCCTTAATATGCATGGCGCTATCCGGCTTGATCGCCCAATCATTTAGAGCTACGGAGCCATCGGCATTGAGATGGAAAGCTCCTTGCCTAGCCGAGAGTGAAGTGAATTCAATTTGACTGGCTGATGTCGCTATCCGAGAATGAATGTCATTCCATGTCATTCCATTCATTCCGAGTCCTTCAACTGAAAGATCTCCGGTAACTGCCGGGTTGCTTACGGCTCCGGCTAACTGGCCGTCGAAGGCGACACGGTCGAATCTCAGGTTGGTCTTGAAGGGCAGCGATTGCAGAGCCGGCAGCAAATCAGACACGTCCGTACTGCTCAGTTTGACCGCCACATTCTTGCCGGGCGAACCCGCGAACGCGAGGTGACTATTTGCGGTGTCGAGATGCGAGTCTGTAAATTCCAGAGTCCGTGTCCGTTGACTGTACGAAGCATTCACGTCGCCCGATACGGGAATCCCACCGGCGCGCGGTTTGATGTGAAGACTTGTCCATAGCTCAACCTCGCGCAGACCTTTTCTGAGCGCACCCTTTAATTGAAAAGAACCGCTGACCGTGCCGCTGTACGGGAAGTGCGCAACACGGAATCTTCGAACAGCGCTGCCGATAGAGAGCCGAGCCACATTCCCGGTCAAGGCAAACATATTGAGGTTACTGAGCGTGCCCGCCGCATCCAGAGAGATGTCTGAATTCGATAGAGCGAGCCGACTAAAGCCGATTTTGTCTGGATTACCTTCTGCCGTGAAACTTAGATTTGCCCCGTTCAACTGAAGGCCCCCGGAACTGAAAGCAATATTCTTGCCAGCCACGCTGCCTCGGAAGCTTGCGGATGTCGAACGGCCGTAATGCACGGTTCCATCCAGCCGAATCTGTCCCCCGGTCAATCCGGCGAAGTTCAAATGTTGTGCAATATCCGCGGCGGTAAGACTCGCGATAAGCTGGGCATCGGCGATCGGATCGTTGAATCGCCGGACAACACCATTCAGAGCAATCGTCGAGTACCCCGACTCAAGGGCTACTCGCTCGAAATTTATTTGGTCACGTTGTAGCTCGGCTTGAACGTTCACTCTCCCCGAGATGTTATTTAGTTGTGGCGACTCGACAAATAATTTGTCCGACGACAGCAAGACGTCATATCTCGATGGGTGGCTTTTGTAAGCAAGAGAGAGCCGGAGCGCTTCGCCACGGACACTGAGTGAAATTCGCTTAAGACCGGTTTGAAGAATTGCATTTCGAAACTCAAAATGACCGATCTTCACGTTCAACAGATCCCCTGCAATCTGACCTAAGGTGTGTTGCCGCGGACCAGGGATATTCGTCGAACCATCTGGACGGACGAGTAAGTAAGTCTCGGAGCGGTCCACTACAACGGAGCTGATATCGACATTCCGCTCAAGCCACGAAATAATCCGTAGAGAAATGACGATCGAATCGCCGTGAAACAGCGGCATACCAGCGGCTGGTTCCGTTCCGTGAAGCGTGAACTGGCCGAGCCTTGCCGTCAATCTGCGCCAGTCGAAATCGAAGGATCCAAGTTCGACCCGGCCTCCCGTTGTCCGCTCAATACCGGCGATGATGTTATCTTTTACCTTGTCCTTGAACCATTCCGTCCGAACAAGCAAAGCGCCACTTATAACAATTAGGACAATTAGAAGACATAAGCTCGCCGTGATTCGGAGCGCGATTCGCAACTTCATTAGCTGCGCGAAGCCTCGGCGTGGTGAAGATTCTTCTCCAGATAGGTAACCCGAATCTGCTTGCGTGTCTCTTTCAACCAGTTATCCAGGGACTCATCCGTCCTCTCCGCTATCAACGCGGATCTAATGGACTCCCTACTGACATCAAAGCTGGGCGAAGGTACACCAGGATGGTCAGTCTTCCAGGCCGCAAGCGTCCGATTATAGCGATTCTGAAGGTCCGCCTCCGAAATACCAAGCTCAGGGCGAAAACGGTACTCGATGAAGTGGAGCGTGGCGATCTGTTGGGCCAAGTGGCTCTTCACCACATCCGTGTCTAATGAACAGCGGGCGAGAGCCGCCTCAAAATCCCCCTGGTTTTTGTAGAGATTTCGAATTCTGGCGAAAGCGCTCTGAATGTCCGTTTCGCTTGGACCCGGATAGTGACTCAGCAGCATTTCGCGCGCAACGAGGAGTTGTTGCACAAGGCGATCAGCCGCCGCCTGACGTTGCTCGATGTTATCCGACGGCGAAGCCTGATTGAAGAACGCCGTAACTCGGATCTCCTCTTCTAGCTCCAGTTCCGTGACGACTTGCCGGCCAACGGTCATAACCGCACGGTCAATGATCTCGGCCCTTCCCGCCAGCCCTATAAGAATGACTGCGAGAGCCCGGTACATCAAAATGCCTGACCGAGGGAGATATGAAATTGGAAGGCGTTGATCTTCTGGACGGTCGAAGTAGCCGTTCCGTCTAAGTATTGCTGTAACGTGCCCTTCAGTCCAAAGAAACGGGGCGCGTCGGGGCTAAATGAAAGGTCGACACGCAGCGGACCAATAGGGGTGCGGTAACGAATGCCGAAGCCGACATTTTGGACCATGTAACTGAAATCTTGTAAGTTGGCCTGCCGGAATCGAAAGCTCATATCGCCCACGGAGCTGTAGACATTTCCCGCATCGTGAAACAACACGCCTCTTACATTATCGCCGTATAACGGGAAGCGCAGTTCGGTGTTGTTTATGAACAGCGCGTTCCCACCCAGCGGAAATCCGGTCACCAGATCGCGGGGTCCCGCCTGAAAGTCCGGAAAGGCCCGGAGAGACGTTGATCCTCCCGAGTACAGCCGTTCAGCGAGGGGGACAACGGCTCTTCCGCCCGTGCGAGTAATCAAACCAAACTGAGTGCTCCGCGCAAGCACGAGCTCGCGGCGAAAAGTGTGGTAAGTGGAGTTGCGGACCAGAAATCTTCCGAAATCGGTTTGCGACCCCAGGGCGCTTGGCGCGTACCCGGCGTCGAATGTTGTATAGACGCCGCTGTGGGCGTCCGTCGGATCGTCGCGCTTGTCCTGAATCAATGAGACTTCCGCCAGGCCAACCGTTTCGGGCTGTGACAGTAAAGGGATCAATAGCTGATCGATCTTGACATTAGACTGGGTGACATTGCGGAAAACCAACCGATATTGAAGGGTAGCCGCCCGCGACAACTTCTGGCCGAGTTGAATGGACGCTTCGCGCCTGTGAGCTGAAAACGTTCGAATATCATTTGAGTTATCAAGCAATAACGTCGTCGTAAAATTCAGATTTTCGTAAGAGATGAACTGAGGAATGAAATAAGTAAGTGCGGCTCTTTGCTCAATGGTTGAAACGGCAGTCTGCAAACCAAGACTCTGACCCAATCCAAGTAGATTCTCCCGAGTAATTCCGAGTGCCAGACGAGGAGCAAAACCCGTCGTCCCGGCGGGATTATCTAGCGTTGTCACGCCTCCGCCTATTCGTGCAATCTGCGCGCCGACACCGACATTTAGCGCGTAATGGCGGGCTTCATCGATATCATAAAGAACATATTTGGCGTGCTCGTCCCCGTCCGGATTCTGCAGCGCGGTATTGACTCGGGCAAAGATGCCCAGATCGTACAATCGGCGCTGGCTATCCGTCTCCGCCGTAAGCGAAAGGGGCTCGCCTTTCTTTAGTTCGATGCGGTCAAAAACAAGTTTCCTGCGCGTCGTATTCAGGCCTGTCACGATCACGTTTCTGACGAATGTCTGTGAACCTGGATTCACGTTATAGGTAAGGTTAAATCGATTCGGCTTAGCGGCGGGCTCAGCATAATACTCGAAGCTCGCGTTCAGATATCCCCTGTTGTAGAAGTAATTCAAGAGGTTCTCACGATCGCTCGCCACGCTCGTTTCGCTGAACGGCTGGCCAGCGGACGAGGCAAGGATGGCGTGGAGGACTTGCAGGTCGCGCGAGTCCACGCCGTGAATCGAAAGGCTCGAGACAAATGCCTGCGGCCCTTCGTCAATATGAATGAATAGTCCTAAGTGGTTATGCACGCCACGAAAGTCATCTTCAAATCGTGAGGTTAGCTTCGCGTTGCGGAACCCATTCGAGGCGTATAGATTTTGAATAGCTTGTAAATCGTCTTTCAAATAATCGTTACTAAAGCGCCCGTGAGGGAAACGCGGAAGCTGGGCCGGGACTTCGTAGAGGCGCTCTCGAATCGTTTGGGCGGGGAAATAGTGATTCCCGGTTATCTCCAGATGAACGAATTTGTGGCGGTCGCCGCGGTCCACTGTGTATGTCACGGTTTCTGGAGTGGATGTGCTTTGTGGCCTGGTCACAACGGAAGCTTTAGCCCCGAAGTATCCCCCGGACTGCAGATATTGCTCAATATTTCTTTCTCCTTCGATCAGGAGATCCGTATCGACGGATTGCTCCTGAAAAATAGGGACAAGTTGTCTAAGACGGCTCTGGCTTATGCGCGCACCTTCAATCCGGATAGCTATTCTGGGACCGGCCTCCACATCAATGAACGGTTTTACGGTGTTACTTCGATCAGAATAGTTCAAGTTGGTCAATGTAACTTGTGAACGTAAAAGGTTTCTCTTCTGGTAATAGCGCCGGATATTATCGAGCCCTTGATGCAAGCGCGCTTCAGTAAGATCCTGCCATCCGAGGAGTCCATAGAGCCGTTTCCAATGTGTCGCACGGATAATGTTCGGAATAGGACGTTCAGGATTCCCGCTTATCGCAGGACGCTCGAACCGGGCGCGTTCACCGGGTGTGATGTCGATGAAGACATTCGCTTGCTCCGTTTTCCCGGTGTAATCCAAGGCGGCGTTCACCCGCGCGTTGTAAAATCCATTTTCCCGCAGGAGATTCAGCATCGAAGTGACCGCCCGCTTTTGCTCGTCTTCCGTGTAGGGCGTGCCGAGACTAAGTTTTGCAGCCCCGGATAACTGACCGCTATTGGGCGGGACTTTAATGCCGTAGATCGCAACGTGACCAATGAAGTAAGCGGGCTGGGTCAGAATCCTAAGTGCTACGCCGCCGTCTTCCGGCCGCGCATCGACGGCAAGATCGGCGAAGCGCCCTGTCGAAAATAGAGTTTGAATAGCTTCGCGTAACTCACTCGAGTGAAAGACCGCGCCTGTCCGGAATGGAAGCTCGTCTAACAGTTCCGCCGTGGGTAACGGCTGATTCGAAGGCTCAAACTCAATGCGCGCTATCTTCATACCTTCATACTTGAGCGCTCCTTTCATGAGCGGCGCCGGGCCGGGTTGAGGCGCCTGTTGAGCCACAAGCTGGGCCGGGACCAAGAGAAGTAGAAGGACTGTTAACATCGTCCTATATGTCGCCGGGTGAAAGAGAACGTTACTCCCGGCAAATCCTTTTCCCGGGCATCGGCGACGCTGGACAGGAGAAAATCCGAAACGCTTCGGTCTGCATTGTGGGCTGTGGCGCCCTGGGGAGCTTCCAGGCTGAGGCGCTGGTGCGTGCGGGGATTGGAAAATTGATTCTTATCGACCGCGACTATGTAGATTTCACGAACCTTCAACGGCAATGGCTGTATGAAGAGGCCGATGCAGTGAGCGAGTCTCCGAAAGCGATAGCAGCAGCCCGCAGATTGCATCAGCTGAACCGGGACGTGGCCATAGAACCACACGTCTCGGATTTCACGCCCTCTAACGCCGAAGAATTAGTAAATGGATGCGATCTCATCCTTGACGGGACCGATAACTTTGAAACCCGGTATCTCCTCAATGATACTAGCGTCAAGCTGACGGTTCCCTGGATCTATGGCGCCGCGATTGGCAGTTACGGGATCGTTATGCCGATAGTTCCGGATGAAGGACCCTGTTTCGCCTGTATTTATCCGGAACCGCCCAAGGGCATCCAGCCGACTTGCGACGTGAATGGCGTGATTGCGCCTGTGACTTCTTCGGTCGCGTCTCTGCAAGTGGCGGCGGCAATGCGCCTGATCGTGGGGTGGCCCGAATTCGCCTGCCGCATTCAAACGCTGGATGTCTGGGAGGGGTCGAGCAAGCAGATGAGCGCCGGGCCGCGCGATCCTGAATGTAGGGTTTGCGGAGCGCGCCAATTCCAATATCTGGAAGGACAGCGACGAGTTCCGGTGAGCCTTTGTGGACGGAACGCAGTGCAGTTACACGAGCGCGCGAGACCACTGGATTTGCAACTGCTGGCGGGGAGACTACGGCCATTCGGTGAAGTTCGGGTGAACGAGTTTGCGTTGCGAATGACGATGGCGAAGTACGATGTGACGTTTTTCCCCGACGGTCGCGCGATCATTAAGGGCACCACGGATGTAGGCGTCGCCCGAAGTTTATATTCGAGACTGATAGGCGGGTAGCTTCTCAGGAGTGAGGATGAGAAGATAGAAGGACTCACTTCGGGCGGTTAGCTCAGCCGGTTAGAGCGCCTGCCTTACAAGCAGGAGGTCCACGGTTCGATCCCGTGACCGCCCACCATTTAACTGATTTGATTTGAACAGTTTCCGCAAAATGATCAACGTTTCCTCCTCATACTACTGTGATCAAAAGATGATAAGAAATCAATCAGTTTTGACTTCCTCTTTCTCGTCCGTTGGAGTGTTCCCTAATATTTCGTCCAGTTTTTCGACAGCTTGCCGGACGGCAACTGGAATTTCCTGAATGTAGATGTCTAGCGTTGTAGTTGCACGCGCGTGGCGCAGGTGGGCCTGCACTTCCTTGATTCCGCCGTACTGGCTGAGATGTGTCGCGCACGTTCTCCGACATGCGCGAAAGTCAATTCCGCGGATGCCGGTCTCGTCCGCTATTTTTTTCAGCGCTGGTTTCAGAACGTCCGCCCGATAGTTGTCCACTCGGTACACGCCGCCGTCGGCGTTAGGAAAGATAAAGTTCCGATCTGATGCAGGATTCTGAACTTCTCGCCACTTTACCAACCTGGACCGAAGCGATGCCGGGAGCGCTACAAAGCCGCAAGACTCCTTCGTTTTCAAAGTCGGATAGACTTGCCCATCAATCGTTGATTCGTCTAAGCGAAGCGCATATCCGACGACATCATCCCAACGGAGCGCAAATAATTCACCCGGCCTGAGGCCGAGTACCAGTGTCATTCGCAGTATCAGTTCTTCCCGGAATGGAAGTCTCGAAAGCACCAACGGAATTTCATCAAGTGCAAGAAAGCGTTTATTTTCGGGCTTGGTTTCTGGAGACACGAGCTTGCGTGCGGGATTTTTGGAAAGAAAGTCCTGTTCGACGGCCTCCTCGAGAATGGCGCGGCTCCAGATCATGAACTTCGAAACAACACTGCGAGAATATTTTTCAGCGAGACGATTCGCGGTCATTTGCAATTTGAAGCGCTCGATTTCTGAGAGCGGCAATCCGTCAAGCAGTTGAACGCAGTACCGCTCGATGTTCTCGACCTGAGTGGCACGTGAAGACGCTTTCCACTTCTGCTCGTACATGGGCAGGAATCGCTCACGCCAGAACTGGCCAAAAGTCATCGCCTTCATCGGCTCGTTTGGCCTCAGTTCTGATTTCTTCACGATGAGTTGCCGGAGAGCGTCTTTGGCCTGTTGCCGTGTCATCTCACTCCGGAATCCGAGTACCAACGACTTATGTTTCCGAAGCTCGCGCCCATCCGGCTGAATTTCGTAAACCCAATAGTGTCCACGCCATCGCTTCCTTGTTTTTCCGACGATCTGCAGCGTGCCGTTTTGACCGCGCTCACGGCCACGTTTAACGTGCGAGGTGATCAGCAGGCGGATGCTATCGGAGCTCACAACTGCCTCCGAGATCGCCCGAACGCCAGCAGTCTTGGATGAAGTCTTCGACGTCTCCTGGGCGGAAACGCATCATCTTGCCGACTTTGACAACTGGAATTCGGGGCGACTTCCGTGTGGCATGATCCCTTACCCAAGCCGCCGAAACACCAAGCCAGCGTGCAACTTCTGCAGGACCTAGCAATGCGGTCGAGCTGTCCCGATTTGCTGTCGCTGAATCCGACTGGCGCTCTTTCATGCTCAAAAACGTCCTCACCAACTAAAGAGCTCAAAATCCGACAATTTCGGGCAGGGCCTCTGAAAAAAGATCTCGCGCCTACAGTGTGCATATTCCACATGTGCTGTGACATTCGGAATTATTCACGACAGTATTGGGGCGCGTTCGCCCTTACAATGAGGTGCTCGAACACACACCACGACCTTATTGGGGCGGCCAATCGACCGTGCTGGGGCGCAGTTCTTTGTTTACTCCTGTAAGAGCCTGTAAAACCGAGAACCTGTAGCCGAACGGGTCGCTGTGGAAAACGTAAGATTCCAGGGCGTCCCCGAATCTTTTCCAGGTGGTGTCCGAAAAACCGAGATTTCAGACTCGTGTTATTGAATGCCTATTTTTTCGGCCCAGGGACGATTCTGCGGCGGATGGACCAAATTATCGATTGCGCTTCTCTTTTCAGCGACTACCGTTCAATACTGTGGAGCGCAGCCATCAAGGACCTCTAACTCGGAAACACCGGAGCAACTCCTTCGGCACGGCTTGCACTTAGGTGAACTCTATAGCTGGACCGATGCAGCAACCGATTTCGAACAAGCCGAGAAAGGCTTCGCAGCCCGAGGAGACAAACGGGATGCTTTGTATGCGCATATCGGTTTGATTCGGGCGACCGCACTCCAACGCAACCTGCTGCGCACGTCGGCTGAACTCGACAACCTACTCGAGCACGACTCGTTCTTAGAGTCTGACAACGAAGTCCGGCTACTGTGTCTCATTGTCAAGGGAGATATCGATCAGGAAATCGACAGCAGAGCGGCGTTACTCGATTGGGAACAGGTGAAAGGACTCGCTGCTGCGATGAGAAACAAGGTCTGGACCAATCGTGCTCTCGGCCAGATCGGCATTTCCGCATTCTACGCTGGTGATTTGGCAACAGCCCGCACGAATGTTGCTAGCGCCCTCGCAATGGCAAAACAAATTAACGACGTCGGCGCAGAAATCCGGTTCACAACGGTTTTGGGAATGGCGCTTGTTGAAGCCAAAATGTACGAGCAGGCACTCCCGTATTTCGATAACGCGCTCGCTATTGCGCGGAAAACACCGGAAATATCGTATCCAATATTCACAAACACGGGGAGGGTGCAGGCGCTCATCGGATTGAAGCGATACGATCAAGCCCAACAATCTATCAATGATCTGTTGAAGCAAACGGGTTCAAAGTACGGTGCCCCTGAAAGGGCCGACCTCCTTCGCTACGCCGCGCAAATCGCTCTCGCGCGTAGCGAAGTTCAAGCTTCAATTACAGACTTGCAAGAAAGCGTAATGATATGCAGGAGGGCTCGAGGCTATCCGCAGCTACAGGCCGAATCGTACGGAATGCTTGCGGGAATCTTCCGGCGGACCGGCAATATCCAGAAGGCAGTGTATTACGCGGAGGAAGCCGCAGCCAGCGCCCGGTCCAGCGGCAATAAATGGTCATTGCCGGCGCGGCTTCAAACCCTCGCCGACCTGCAAATTTTCGAGGGTAAATACGCAGAATCGGAGCGGACACTTGAAAAGGCCAGCGCATTTGTGGACTCCGCACTTGCCAATTCGTCCACGGTTCTTGAGAAGACCGCTCTGATAAACGCATCGGGCAATCTCTATCCTGACCAGATCAGCCTACTCGTTGACCACTTGCATGATCCTGCGAAAGCGTATTCCGTTATCGAGCAGGTCAGGGGCCGCGTTGCCACCGATCTACTCATCTCCGGCGCAACAAATTCCGCTGCGGCAAAACGAATTGAGCGGACCATTTCTGGCCTTCAGCTTCAAATGATGTCGGCCACTTCTGCCGTCGACGTTCAGCGGCTGCGGGATCAGATATTCACAGTCCAGGAAGGGCGCTGGATAGCTCCCGGAGTCAGTATCCTGAACGGAAAGCTCACACGACTGTTCTC
>JALYVD010000421.1 GCA_030853405.1 Acidobacteriota bacterium
CGCCCCGACTGCTTCTTCGAGTAGAGCTGTTCACCGTTGAGGAGAACACTGAATGAGCCAGGGGCACCGGCACGCAGCCGAATCGGAATACCGAGTTCCCGTTCGATATCGTTCCTGAGGCTCACGGCCTCGGCTTTGATGTCAGCTCAAAAAAAGCAGCGCTTAATCTCGACAGTCATTTCAGTTGCGCTCCAATGCAAGGAGCGACTCCGCTAAGTAGACTAGCAGATTTTTTTGAGGTTGCACAGGTTTCGGCAGACACCAGGGCCTATGCTTATCGTGCGAGCGCCGACCAGGGGCGTGTCGCCGAAACAACGTAATCATAACCGCTCCCTCACGGTCACGGCTCAGTCACGGCAATTGAGCCAGGCGCCGCAAGCAAGCGACCCCATGGCCAGGCGGAAGAGAAATTCGCGATAGAGCACTCGAAACTGCCATGCTTTTCATGTGACAGGTTGCTGAAAAAGGCGGGAATCCGCTTGCTTACGCGCGCGGCTCGGAAAGGTGTCCATACCATCGAGCTTGATCGATGCCACCGCCTCAAAGCTCGAAAATCGTTCCGCGGCCCAGCAGCATCAGCGGATCGAGCCTTCGCTTTACCTCCCGCATAGCCTCGATATCTTCCGGCGGATACATCATTCTCAACAAATCCGTCTTGGCTTTCCCGATCCCGTGTTCAGCCGCTACCGTTCCGCCCAAAGACACCGTGTAGCGGGCGAACTCATCGATCAAATCCGCCCCGCGCTCCGCCTGCGCAGCCGTGTCGGGGAGAAGGTTTACGTGATTGTTAGCGTCGCCCACATGCCCGAAGATTGTATGCCGCCCGGGAAATTCTTCACTGCAGCGCCGCTGATAATACGCATGCAAGTCGCGATGCCGCTCAATTGGCACGGCGTAATCCGTACCGAACTTTGGAAACCCGCTGCGCCGTGCGCGGTCCACAACCATAGTGGGAAGTGCGTGGCGGAACTGCCGGAAGCGCTCGCGCTCGGATGCGGCAAATCCAAACCACGACTCCTCTTGCAACGCGCCCTGATCGCGCAGCCGTTCGGTCCAGAGATCCACCTGCTGGTCGTCCGCAGAGGCCAGGTTCTGTTCCACTAAGAGCGCCGCGAGTGCATTCCCCGGGATTTCAGGATAAAGCCCACGCAGCAAGCCGAGCGCCGCCGCATCCATATATTCCAGCAGCCGCAATTCCGGAATCGGCCGCCATGCGTCCACTGCATCTAAAGCCTGCCGATCGGAGGGGAAAAAGACGACGCCGCTCAGAATGGCGGCAGGCTCGGGAAAGAGCCGTACTTCCGCTTCAGTCACGATGCCCAGAGTTCCCTCGCTCCCGGACAGGAGATCCACCCATTCAAGGTCCGGCTGAAGATAGTAGCCCGCGGCATTCTTCGTCGTCTTAGGCAGCGAAACCGTCCGCACGGGGAAATCGACCTTTTCTCCGCGCTTGAATTCAACCGTTCGCCCGTCCATGAACGTCACTTCCAGCGCAAGCACATGCCGCCGGACCGAACCGTAGTGAAAGCTCCGCGCGCCCCCGGCGTTAGTCGCGATAATCCCGCCAATTGAAGCGGACGTTTCCGTCGGATTGGGGCCAAAGAACTGTTTTGTTTTTGCCGCTTCAACCGAAAGGTCGGCCAGCGTGACACTCGCACCGCATCGAGCGCTCCCTTTTTGAATTTGGATGGTGCGGAATTTTTCGAGCGAGATCACCCAGCCGCCGTGCGGCACGCGGGCGCCAGTCAGTCCGGTCCCAGCTCCCGCCACGGTCAACGGAAGGTTTTGGGCCGAGCAGGCATTGACGATCGCTCGAACTTCTTTGGAGGTAGATGGAAAAACGACCCGCTCCGCCGTGCCATGGTAACCGGAGGCATCCTCAAGGAAGGGTCCGACTGTGGAAGTCGAAGGAGGCATTTAGAATGTAGCAGGATGAGGAAAAACGCCGCTTTTCCTCATCCTACAAAGGAAGATACTAAGCCTTTTTCTTTTTGGGCTTTTTGGTCTCTTTTTTGCGATCCATGCTTTTAGCCATTGTCGTTTTGGAACCTCTATTTAAAGATACACATTGTTCACGCCGGGCGTCGAGAAATAGGATTAATAGGGTACACTAGAAGGACCTCCCAACCACTTAGCGCCGGTTCTCAGGTGAATCGAGGGCTTATGCGGAATCCGCTTCGACCTGCTGTTACACAGGCGTTGCACACTGTTTTATGTGTTCAAGGCGACGATGTTGCATTTGATTTATTGGTAACCACCTTCAAAAAAGTAATTCCATCGGCGAAATTATTTCGGGCCGTAGATCGTGTGCAATGTTTAGAGTTCCTAGATCACCTGGCGGAGTTCGTCAAAGCTCCACGCCTGGTGCTGGTTCTTGTGGACCTGAATTTTCCAAAAATGACTGGCGCGGAGGTACTTGCAGAGATCCAGGTGAATCCCTTGCTTCGTGATATACCCGTTGCGGTATTCAGCTCTTCCAGCCTCGACGAAGATCGATCTATTTGCCTGGCGCTGGGAACCGCTAACGTCATCGATAAACGAGATGGCTTCAATGAGCTTGAGGCCTTCCTTGCCGTGCATTGCCGCCGAAGACTTGAGAGGGAACAGCTAAGCTACGCATAACGAGCGGGCGTCGTCCATCGGATACTAAAGTCAACGGAACTCATGAGTCAAAAGATCCCCAGCCCAAAGGCGCGAGACATTGCCCTGCGGCTGCTTGCTTACGAAGCCGCCGCGCCCGATTCGCCCAGGGAAAACACGCGCGAGGTGGTTCGCGTTGTGGAGACACTGCGCCGTGCTCTTAGTGCGCTGACGGGACCAATAGCCTTTCGCGCGCTCCTGGCGCGGGCTTTGACACTAGCAAAGCCGCATGCTCCTAGTCTCGGCGCGGTGCAGATCACGCCGGACGGCGCGTTAGACAGATTAGGCGAAATCCATAAAGATACGGCTGAGGAAGGAGGCGTCGTGCTTATTGCTCAACTGATCGCGCTGCTGGTTGCTTTTATCGGCGAGGGTCTGACGCTTCACCTGTTGACCGATTTGTGGCCCGGCTTGTCCGGCTCGGTTACTGAACTTCACAAAGAAAGCGAATCAATATGACCCCACAAGATAAGGTCAAGATCAACAAACTGCCGACTGGAGTTCCGGGCCTGGATGAGATTCTGGGCGGCGGCGTCCCGGAATTTTCGTTCAACATCATAGCGGGCACGCCGGGATGCGGCAAGACCACGCTCGCGCACCAATTCATATTCGCCAACGCCACCCCGGAGAACCCGGCGCTCTATTTCACCGTACTCGGCGAGCCCGCTTTGAAAATGCTGCGTTACCAGCAGCAGTACACGTTCTTCGACATATCCAAACTAAACAACTCGGTCCGGTTTATTAATTTGAGCCAGGTTCTGGTGGATCGGGGCCTGGAGGGGATATTAGAAACCATCGCCAAAGAGGTAGAAGCGGCGAGCCCGAGCATTGTCGTGGTGGACTCGTTTCGTACCGTTTCACGCAGAGTGCACGGGAACGAAATTGAGATACAGGTGTTCGTGCAGCAACTGGGCCAGTTCCTGACCAGTTGGGAAGCCACTACTTTTCTGATCGGCGAATATACCGAATCGGAACTGCGCGACAATCCGGTGTTCACGGTGTCTGATGGCCTCTTCTGGCTCTTTCAAGTTGTGGAGCGGAATTCCATCGTGCGCAAGCTACAGATCATGAAGCTACGCGGACAAGCGTCGGTGCCGGGAATGCACACCTTCCGCATTACGGATGGCGGCTTGCAGGCATTCTCACGCACTCTTGGACTAGCCGGACACAAGAGACGGGTGCCGCCCGTACTACGTCTTTCCACTGGCATTCCGGAGTTGGATGAGATGATGGGCGGGGGTATTCCCGAAGGCGACAGCCTGTTGATAGCAGGTTCTTCGGGAACGGGAAAATCTCTTCTGGCGACCCAATTCATCAGCGCGGGCGTGTGCCGGGGGGAACCGGGGATCGTAGCGGTCTTTGAAGAGCGTCCCGACGAATATGTCGGGCGGGCCGGCAGCTTTGGCCTTCGCCTGGATACTGCGGTTGACGAGGGAAAACTTCAGGTGATTTACCTGCGTCCGCTCGACCTCTCGGTGGACGAAACCATGCAGGAGATTATAGATGCAATCAAGAAAACGGGCGCCAAGCGGCTGGTTATCGATTCGCTGGCGGGCTTTGAGATGGCACTCGCTCCCGGCTTCCGGACCGACTTCCGCGAATCGCTTTACCGCATGATATTTGCCTTAACCGGAATGGGCATCACCATTCTGAGCACGGTGGAGATGGAGGAGTCTTTTACCGAGTTGCTCTTTAGCACCTATTCCATCTCGTTTCTCACCGACGATATTATCCGGCTCCGTTACGTCGAGATCGAAGGTCAACTTCGCAAAGTGATGATGGTCGTTAAGATGCGCGGCGGCTGCCATAGCGCGGACATTCGTGAATACGAGATCACTTCAAAGGGGGTAGTCATCGGCGAACGGCTCACGCGCTACGATCGCCTGATTACTGGAATTCCGAAGCGGGTGGACCGGAAGAATTTCGAGGTTTAGAAATGGCGCCGACAAAAGCAACACCTAGCGCGACGCAAGAAGCCGCACACCCGGATCTCTGCCGGACTCTTGCCGAAGCCTCACCCATGGCGACCGCCTCACTTGAGGGGGGCAGCCACATCATTCGCTATGTCAACCCCGCTTTTTGCCTTCTCGTCAATAAATTTCCCGAGGAACTGATCGGAAAAGCTTTCCACGACATCGTCCCGGCAGGGGTTGAATGTCTGGCTCTTCTTGAGCGAGTCCACCGATCCGGACTGGCCGAAACCCACACCGGACAGGAAAACTCCGCGAGCCATCCGTTCTATTGGTCTTACGCTATGTGGCCGGTGCTTGACCCAGAGGATCTAGTCGTTCGGATACTCCTCCAGGTCACGGAAAGCACGCCTTTTCATATGCAGGCTGTTTCCATGAACCAGGCGTTGATGGTAGGCGTCGTACGCCAGCACGAACTTATGGATGCCGCGGAGAAGCTAAACGCGCAACTGCGGACCGAAATTACTGAGCGCGAGCGTGCCGAGGAGGAGATGGGACAGTTCGCTTACGCCGCCAGTCACGATCTGCAGGAACCACTTCGGACGGTGACCACTTATACCCAGCTTCTCGCAAGGAAATTGCAGACACATTTCGATCTCGAAGCGGAGCAGTTCGTCGAATACATTGTCGAAGGGAACAGGCGGATGCTGGCTCTCATCAAGGACTTGCTCGCTTATGCCCAGGCAGGAGAGAAACGGAAGGATGGCGCGGAGTTTGTCGATTGCGGCAAGGCGGTGGAACTGGCTCTCGCGAGCTTGAAAGGCAGGATCGAAGAGACTCACGCCGAGATCACTTCCGATCCGCTTCCATGGGTTAACGCCGATTTGGTTCAGCTCGCGCAGGTGTTCCAGAATTTGATCGGGAATGCATTAAAGTACAGGAAACCCGACTGTACTCCCAAGATTCACATAGCGGCGGAATCACGGGGCGATGAGCAGGTTCTGTCAGTGCGGGACAACGGCATTGGTTTTGACCCTCAATACGCCGAGCAGATCTTTGGCATCTTCAAACGGTTGCACAGGGAGGAATATCCGGGTACCGGCATAGGTTTGGCGATTTGCAAACGGATTGTGGAGCGGCACCACGGCAGCATTTGGGCCACCGGGGAAGTTGGCAAGGGCGCGACGTTCTTTTTCACTTTGCCTGGAAAGCCGGCGGGGCGGAAAGAGCGGAGTTTCAAAAGCAGGTCCCGGTTTCCGATTCGTGGACGAGTTCAGAACGGACGCAGTGAAGCCGTGCCGGGTAACATCAGGCCGGGCAGCGCAGCCTGAGCGCGAATCGTCCAGGCAAGCAGGGTCTCTACGTAAGCCCGTCATTCCGTAAGCAGATCGCCAGTATCACAGACATTCGGCAGCTCATCGCGGCAGCGTGAGTTATGCCTAGCCGCCAAGCATCCAAAACGCGGTATCATTGCATTCGAAGGGCCAGCAGGTTCCGCTGCCAGCCCCTCGGATCAGACTACAGGTCGATTTCGACTCGTAATCTGGTTCGCCGCTTCCTGAATAAAATCAGGAGCACTACGAACGCTAGAAGTTCCATAGGCAGGAACCTCCTTTCTGCTTCAATTCAGACCCCGCTCTGCAAAAGCGGGGTTTGCTGTTTAAGTGAAGCCCGTACGTGCTCCCAGCAACGC
>JALYVD010000422.1 GCA_030853405.1 Acidobacteriota bacterium
GATAACGGCTGTCCAACTCGTGCGCTACGGGAAACACGCACTTCAATAGCGGCGACGCGATCGCGATGACGGGAAATCCAGCGGCATTCAATACGTCTCTGGCGCTCTTCAATTCGTCATCGGTTAAGTCCAGAACGTTCTTGCCATTGATGACGCGAAGTTCCGCGCCCGTCATGCCGATCTCTTTCATTAGCGGGATGGCTTCGGACAATATGGGCGAAAATTCGTCGGTGATTGCGGCGATCGGAATCTTGGGTTCGAAGGTGGCTACAGGCATGAAAATCGGCGGATGTCTCTATACTTAGACTATGTTCTTCCGACGTGACAGGCCAAAGATTGTGACCTTTTCCGAACGTGTCAATCTGCTGAAACAGGCGGGTTTCGCAACGGCGGACTTGCCGGACGGCCGCGTGAGGATCACAAAGCACGGCGTGGGCGCAGTGGTTGGCGCCGAAAGCAAGAGTCAGGCTGGAATCGAACGGGCTGGCGTACTGGTGGGCGGCGAACTTGCGGTGCTGGTTGCTTGCGGGTATCAGGAGTTTATCGAGCTGCCTAGCGGAAGACGTTTCCCCGCGACAGCGGAACAGTTGAAGAGCCTGCACGAGTTCGAGGAAGACGTGAAAGAAGCGCTTGGGTTAGTGAGCCTTTACAACACGTCGCTTGGAACAACCAGCCGCAAGCACGTCTATGACCGGGTCTTTAAGCGCGATAGCGGCGACCAGCCAAAGCCCTGGGAAAAGAAAGAGCACCGCTCCGTCGCTCCCGAGACCAAGGGCTCACTGCATCTGTAATTTCAGGAGCTTTCTCATCTCCTGAAAAGCGACTGCCGCAAACTCGTCGCCGCCAGTCAGGTTTGGCACGAACGGCTGAACGTGAACAGCCTCCGCTTCCTGCGCCCGCCCGGCGTGATTCGATGCCGACGCCAGCATGGCACGGCTGCGCAGATCTGTATCGCCCGATCCTTTGACGATCTCCTTCCAATGTTCGGCCGATTCCGCATACTGCTTTTGAAAGAAAAGACCATAGGCAAGGATGAGGTTCTTGGCGCCCGAATCGAGAGGCGCTGCCTTGACATCGCTTTGTGCAGTCAAAGCGGCCACCAGAGCGAATGTCTTCGCAACCGGCGCTGCGGCGGTACGAAGAGCGGCCGAGGCGCTTGCTTTCGCGGCTGTAGTGTTGCCGTCCATTAGTGCGTAAATGGCGGACTGGCTCTGCGCGACGGATTGAATATCGGGCGAGGAGAACTTGCTTTGCGCCAAGTAATCCGCAGCTTTCGCCGGAGATTGCGTGATGGCAAACCAGTTGGCGTGACTTAACGGAGCGGCCTGATCGTTCGATGCCTGAAGCAGGTCCACGTAATGCCCAAAAAGTGTGTTGGCGCGCGCCAGATCGCCTTTAAGTAGAGCGCATACGGCGAGTTCCGGCAGAACTGACGGGTTGCCTTCAAGGCCCGCCAGAGTCTTCTCCGCCGCATCGAATTGTTTCGTTTCGAGCAGGCCCAGCGATAGTTGTTGTCGGATGCTCAGATTGTCCGGGTTCAGCGACAAAGCGCGCCGGAGCAATCGTTCGCCGTTAGAAGCGTCGCCCAACAGGAAACGCTCCGAACCGAGCAACGTCATGGCTTCGACATCGTTGGGCGTTAGGTTCAGAAGCGCTTGGGTGGCGCTCGCTTGCTGCGTGAGCGGCGCGTGTAAAGCGCGTTTCTCAAACGAATCCAAACGGGCCCGGTCAAGTGGACTGAACTGAGCGCGATGGCTGGTTGCATTTGCGAGTATCTGCGCCGAAGCCTGCGGATTAGTCTCAACTTGAGCCTCGGCGAGATAAGCGAGACCGAAAGCTGGGTCAAAGCCAATCGCTTTTTGCAGGGCGGCAATACGGGCGTTGGGAGTTGCCGATACAAGGGCCTCCACATAGGCCTGAAGCGCCGCCTCGTTTTTTGTCGAAAAAGGAGTGGACTGCGGGTCGATACGCTGGGCCAGATCATTCAAACCAGTGATGAAACCCGAGGCGTTTCCATTCACAACGAACACGTCGCGCGTGCGTTGAGTAGAGAGATCGGTGAGCGTGCCTTCAGTACGGAGATGGCCCCGGCGCAGCTCGACGGTGGTCTGGACTACGTCCGCGGAATTCGATTGATAGGCGTCGGTTGACGCTTCGACCACAGTTGTCACCGTGTTATGAGTAGCCGAAAGATCCTGTTGGAGGACCAGCGGAACCGCGAGCTTCATCCACTCGGAGGATGGGTCCGCAATGAGTACGCTCGCAGGCAGAAGCGCCATTCGCCTAAGGGAAGGTGTTGCGTTGCGGGAGCAACTGGAAATCGAGAGCAGAGCCGCTGCAACGATGGAAGCCGTTCGAAATTTGAAGAGCAGGAAGTCCTCTATAAGGGTCTAGGATTTTCTGCAAGGAGCTGTTGGAAATCGGGATCGTCCTTAAGCAAGCTGAACTCAGGAACGTCGGGAAGCTTCTTCCGATCCTTCAATCCCTCCTCAAGCGCCTTACGCAAATAGAGTAGCGCGCGTTGATTCGATCCCGATTTCGCATAGGCTTTGGCGAGGTACAAGTGAAACAAGGCGAGATCGGTAACGGTCCTCTCCTGCATCAGCGTGCCGAAGCCGTTGTGGCGTTCGAGGACATCCGGATCGATTTTCATAGCTCGCTCGTAGTACTCGGAAGCGTGCTTGAAATCTCTCCGGGCGAAATAGGCCGCGCCGAGATTCGCGTAGACCGAAGCGGGCGAATTTGAATACCGTATTGACCGCTTGTAATACGTGATGGCCTTTTTGTAATACTTCTCCGCGTAGAAGATTGTCCCCAAATTGTTGATGGCTTCTCCATAATGGGGATCGATCTTCACCGCGTGCTCGTAGTTCTTTTTCGCGAGATTGAATTGGAGCATCTCGTGAAACGCGATGCCGATTTTGTTCACAATGAGAGCGGTTTGGGGCGCTTGGCGATAGACGTCTATGGCTTCGCGGTACATCTTGCGGGCCATGTAGATATCGCCGCGCATTTCGAGACTCAGCGGGGCGGCTTCGGGCCTTGCGGTGGGAGGAGCGGCGGTAACGGACGCCCTTAGACCAGTTGACGATAGGTCCGTACCCTGCTCGGTGGCGGCGAGGAGCGGAGTGCAGGAAAGAGCTAAACAAGTGATGGTGAGACGAAAACCATAGAAAGAGATCATTTTGACCCCCTCGGTTTCCTACTATATACCCGTCCGGGCGAAACGGTGAAACCTATTTGAAAATACTTTTCAGCTTGTCAAACAAGCCCTGCTTTTTTTGCTGTTGCCCATTCTGGCGCGCCGGAGCGTTTGGATCGGAGTAGGGCGGCGGGGTGGAAGCGGATTGCTGAGTGATGACCGCCGGGGCCGTGGTTCCAGAAGGCCCCGGACCCGGGGTCGCATCCCAACCGGCGATTTCGGTCGCGCCCCCCTGGTGCAAGGAACAGAACTGAACAGGTTGAGTGCCGACCAGATAATATTCGGTGATGACCTTGGGACACGCGCTGGTAGCCAAGCCGCCGGTTTGCGGATCGATCTGTGCGCTGACCACACCCTCGGGAATGGTGAAATCCGTCGCATCGCGATAAGCCCGATGCTTGTGAGCGCGCTTCATGAACTCCGTCCAGACCGGCAGTGCCGCGTGAGCGCCCTCCTCCTTTAAGTCCTGGTAGTCGTCGAGTCCGACCCATACGACGCAAAGTAGTTTCGAGGTAAACCCGGCAAACCAGGCATCGTGTTCCGTGCCTGTTTTTCCGGCAGCGGGAACCGTAAAGCCACGGCTTCGCACGCCTGCGCCGGTTCCGCTGCGCAAGACCTCCTGCATCATGTTGACCATCAAGTAGGTCACGCGAGGGTCGAGGATTTGTTCCGTTTCAGGTTGAGAGGTCCAAACGTCCGAACCGGTCTTGTCTACGATCTTCGAGATGAGGCGGGGCTTCACCATGACGCCTTTGTTGCCGAAGATGGTGTAGGCTGCGGCCATTTCCATCGGCGTCACGTCGTAGGAGCCGAGCGCCATGGCGGGGGTGGCTTTAACATCCTCCAGCCCGGCTTTGTGCGCCAGATCCGCTACAGTACCATATCCTGTGGCTTCGGCGGCTTCAACCGCCGGGATGTTCAACGACTTGACAAGCGCCGTTCGCACGGTGACGTCCACTGGATCGTCGCTGTGATGGTAATCGGTAGGTTCGTAGGGCGGTTGTCCTGCGACGGAGAAGACCCGGGGCTCGTCTGGAAAGAGGGTTGACGGCGTGATTGGATTCGGGTGGCCGTAAAGCCCGGTGTTGAGAGCCGCAGCGTAAACGAAGGGCTTAAAGGTACTGGCTGGAGGACGCTTTGCCACGGCGTGATCCAGCTGGCTCATTCCGTAATTCTTGCCGCCGATCAGAGCCTTTATTTCTCCGGTGTGCGGATCGAGACAAATCAGAGCGACCTGCGGGTCCTCCACTGGCGTGCCCGGCTTGTGTTTTTTTGCCAAACGGGCCTCCAGTTCGCGCATCCCCAAAGTGACGGCTTCGCCGGCATCGCGCTGTAAATCGGGATCGAGGGTCGTGTAGATTTTAGAACTCGAATCCTGAAAATCGCGATCCTGGAAATCGTCCATCAATTGCCCGTTCACCAGGTCTACAAAATACGGCGCGTCCGCCGATTCCATGCCCCGATTCGCTACCACAACCGGCGTGTCTATCGCTTCTTCATACTGCGACTTCTTTATATACCCATTGTCGAGCATCATCCGGAGCACAACATTCCGTCGGCTCCTGGCGCGTTCAGGCCAGCGTACCGGGTTGCGGAAACTTGGTTCTTGAATAAGTCCCGCAAGCGCGGCGGCTTCGGGCAGCGTTAGCTGGCGGATGTCTTTGCCGAAATAGGCCTGCGCCGCTTCTCCAAAGCCGCGAATGGCAAACGAGCCACGGCGTCCGAGATCCACTTCGTTGGCATAGTACTCAAGAATCTTCTGTTTCGTCAGCTTGCGCTCGAGGTGAATGGAGATCATCAACTCAGCGAATTTCCGCCCGAACGTTTTGCGATGATCGAGCCACAACATCCAGGCAAGCTGCTGAGTCAACGTCGAAGCGCCTTCCGTTTTGCGGCCTTCCCTGACGTCTACGAAGACGGCCTTCACTATCCGAATCGGATCGAACCCGGAGTGTTGGAAGAAACGCTTGTCCTCGGCTGAAATGAGGGCGTCAACCAAAATGGGCGGGATGTCTTCATAGCGCACCAGACGCCGTTTCTCCCGGTTCTTGTCATACAGGCTGCTCAACAGTGACGGCTCCAGCGTGAATTCGGTACGCGGCGAGTTATCGGTGAGGTCAATGATCGACGAAATCTTGCCGTCTTGAAAACGAATGACACCGGGCTGACCGGTTGTGTAGGCTTGTGGTCCGGGAAAAACTTCGATGGCATCCGGACGCAAATGATACCAGCCACTAGCATTCGCTCGCGAGTCCTCCGCATAGCCGCTATCGCGCAATCTCTCAGCTAGCTGCAGCGGAGTGCCAGGGTCGCCAACGCCGATAACTTGAGGCGCGGCGTAGAGCATCGAAGACTTAGGAAAAGGTCCGTGCGCCAGCTTTTCGTCGGCGAGACGGGCGTATTTGGCGTAGAAGAACGCTAGAAATGCGAAAGCGACGACGACAATCGCCGCGAGTCCAACGGCTAGCAATCGTCTAATTTTGACGGTGGTAACGGAGGAGCCGTTTGAACTCACCTTGGTGGGAAGTTTGATGCGTACGGGCAAAAGTGTGGCCTGGCTGCGGGTATTTCTATTGCTTGGATGCCCGTCGATGTCCTAGGTTACTTTCGGGCTTGCTGATACGATTCTAGCTCTTTCCAGATGTTTCCGTCGTGCGGCTGCCAATCGGGCATCTGATGGCCGGTGATTTGTAACTCTTCAATGCTTAAGGTTCCGTGTCCGAACGGGCAAATGAGTTCCGTTTGCGGGCGCCCGAAGGTCACCATGTGGCCCCAGGAGCCTTTGCGGATGGGCATAATGAGACGGCGCATGCAAGTTCGGCAACGCCGCCGGTGGTCCTAGAAAATTGCCATGAACGAGCCTGCAGCCACGAACCAGACGGCAAGGACAGCGAAGGTAAAAGGCATGTCGTGCAGAAACATGCTTTGATGGCCGAATCGCGTAGGCGGCGGAAGAGGGAACGCGTGTTCGACCGCCCACAGAAGGCCGTACATGGCGCCGTACCACGCGGCCAGTTTGCCTGCGAGATAAAGCCAGTACCGCATAACAACTATTAGACTCCTTTCCGGGTGAGCAGGTTCCGGTGGCCACGATTAACTACGCAGGAGGTTCCTTAGCAGGAACAGAAGATTCGCCGGACGCTCCGCCAAACGCCGCATGAAGTAGGGATACCAGGCGTCTCCATACGGAACATACAGACGTAGGCGGAAGCCTTTCGTCACGAGTTCCCGTTGCAGATCGCGCCGGATCCCATACAGCATCTGAAATTCAAAACGGTCCGGTGGAATCTGCCGTTCCTGTATGTGTTTTAGCGCGGACCGAATGATTTTTTCATCGTGACTTGCGATAGCAGGATAAGTCCCCATATAAACGAGGCTTTTCATGATCTTGAGATAGTTCTCGTCAACATCGGCTTTGCTGGGGTAAGCCATTTCGGCTGACTCGCGATAGGCGCCCTTGCAGAGACGTACCGGGATTCCCTGCTCAGAGAGAGTTCGAACATCGTCCTCGCTACGGTACAGATGCGCCTGGATCACCGCACGCACGCAGCCGGGATAGCGGGAGTGCAATTGGGAAACGATCTGAAGAGTGCGTTCCGTGTACTGGCTCGCCTCCATGTCGATCTCAATGCGTGAGCCAATTGCGGCGGCGCGTTCGACCAGGGTGCTTACATTCTGAAGACAGGCTTCCTGAGAGAAATCGAGTCCGAACTGTGTTAGCTTAATCGAAAGGGTTGCCGGCAGGCCTTGTTTTTCGATTTCCTGAAGAGCGGCCGCATAGGCATCCCGCGAACGCTCGGCCTCTTCAAGCGAGGTGACGTTCTCGCCCAAAAAGTCGAGAGTCGCGGAGAGATTTTCCGCGGCGAGTTTCTTAACAACGCGGACTTCTTCCGCCAGAGTGCAGCCTGCTATGAAGCGCGATGTGAGCTTACGGGAAAGCCTTGATTGCTCCATCCAACGGCGGAGCCATCTTTGATGCGAAAGATACAGGAAGCTTTGCCGCAGCATATGAGTTGGTTTGCCCGGTTAGTAACCACTGGCGCATTCTCACTATAACGGCCCAGGACGATTGAGTTCAGGCTGCCGAGATCACTCGGACGCTTTCGATCGCAACTCGGGCACTTTGCAGCGCGGCACGCATCCAGCCCTTCACCGTTCCGAGCGGCGCCTCCAAACGTTCCGCGATTTCCGAGTGAGAGCATCCCTCGAAATAAGCCAACTCAAGTACCTGACGTTGGCGGATGGACAGACTCGAGAGTGTCTTTCTGACCAGGTGCATGTTGGCAAGAAGGGACTCGCGCTGATCTGGCTCGGCGGGCAATGTGTCGAAATTCCGCAGCGGCTGAAGCTGCGTACCGCATCGTGCCCGAACGGAACGAAGGTGGTCAATTCCTAGATTGCGGGCAATAGAAAGAATCCATACGCCCAATGAGCCGCGGTTGAAGTCATATTCGCGATTACGGGTCCAGACACGCAGGAATAGTTCTTGCAAGAGGTCTTGCGCCGTGCCCTCGTCTCGTGTGATCCGGATCAGCACGGAATAGCTGAGCGAAGCATATCGATCGTAGACCGCAGTCAGCGAATCGGGGTCTCGTGCGGAAAGACAGTGCACTAGTTCTAAGTCGGACGTTTCCGCTGAGGAGAGGATCACATCTCTATGGACTCTAGAATTGGGGGATCCTTTCTTTTGATAGGTTTGGCGAGTACTAAAACCGATTGCCGGTACGTACCTGACCTAAGTTTCACGCGACCTATCGTGGATAAGGATGTCCCCGCAGCGTGGTGAACGCTCGATAGATCTGTTCCGTAAGCATCGCCCGCGCCAGTTCGTGCGGGAAGGTCATAGGAGAGAGAGATAGAAGCAGGTCCGCGCGCGGCTTCCATTCGGGCGGCAAGCCCTCGTGACCACCTACCAGGAATACCAGGTCCTGAGCTTCGTTTTCGGCTTTTTCCACGATGCCGATGAATGTCTTCGAATCCATCCCCCGGCCGGCGGGGTCCAGAAATATTTTTCGCGCGGACGGATGTTTAGAGAACAGATCGAAACGGTCCGGAACAATTTCGCGCAGCTCACAATCGACGTAGCGGCCCGTGCGTTTCAGGAATTCGGCGGCCATGCCATTCGCATGTATGTCACGGGCTTTCCCGACGTAATAGAGGAAGAGCTTCATTGGTCCGTAGGTCTAATTCACGCGCGTCTTGTCCACGCTTGCGCTCTGTAAGAGCATCTCAATCGAGACGACTTCAAGCGCTTTCTCGTGAGTCGCTTCGAGCCGGGCAGGACCAATGACTCCGGCTTCGTAGGACTTTTTCCATAGCTCAATGCAGAAGCACCACTGATCCCCGGCCTTCAAGCCCGGAAAGTCGAACTCTGGACGCGGCGTGATCAGGTCGTTTCCGATCGAGGCTTGGTGCCGAAGGAATTCATCGTTTACGCGGACACAGATCGTGTGCTTTCCGATATCGTCCGAACCTGTATTACATTTCCCGTCACGATAAAATCCCGTCAATGGATCTGTACAGCAGGTCTGCAGAACGGTTCCCAACACATTCTTGATCATTCAACATCCAGCGTACCCCTAAGGGCGATTTAGTTGAGCCGCTCCGTGATAGTCACGGGCTCGGACAGCCTGAACGTCAAAACAGTCTCGTTCGGAACCGCAGCCGTCTTACCGTGCGTAAGCAGGACATCTCCAGCCCCTGCCGCGCCGCCAATTCCGGCGCCGATACCCGCTCCTTTCCCGCCACCGGCAATCGCTCCAATGATCGCGCCAAGGGCCGCTCCTCCGGCCACCTTTTCCGCATTTCGGCCCGTGTTGCTATTTCCTCTTTTGTCGATTGAGCTGGTTTGAATACCAACACGCTGCCCATCGC
>JALYVD010000016.1 GCA_030853405.1 Acidobacteriota bacterium
TGGCAAAGCGACGTTAGCGCGGTCCATCCGCGGAAACGATTTGTACCTTGATGGGCGGCATTCCAACCACTTCATACGTTCCGGATGCTATGCCGATTCCCGCTTTATCGAACCCGTCCAGAATGTCGCGGCTCATCAGGCTCTTGATATCTCGAATTCCCGCAACCGGTACGATGAAACGGACGGTCATCTCGATCCAGTTGTCGGTTAGTCTCCAATAAACTACCGGTTTGAGTTCGGAACTCTTCATTACGTAGCGGCGTTCCATTTCCCGCAGCGCCTCTTCACCAACCTCCGCGATCTTGACGGTGTGCTTTCTCGCGACATCCAGCAGAATCTGTTCGGCGCGATTGCGGTCGGCTGAAAATGGAACCGGCAGACGCATCTCCTCCCAGATATACGGGAACTCACGATTGTAATTGTAAACAGGATCGTCGAAAATATTCGCGTTCGTCACGTGCACCATGCGCCCGGTATATTGACGCGCCTGCACCCACATGGGATCACCCTGATCGCCCACCGCGGGTTCTCCCATTTCCATAATCACGGTCTGAAGAAAATTCAGTTCGACTACATCGCCGCGAATACCGCCCATAGTGATTCTGTCGCCCACGCTGAACGTCTTTCCTCGCAAGATGACCAAATATCCGGCGAAGGCCGTTACCACCCGTTGTAAGGCAAACGCCAAGCCCGCCGTGACCAATCCGGCGGCGGTTGTCAACGTGCCCGGATTGTCGAACCACAGCGAGATCAGCCCGATAACCGTGATAACAGCGACAGCGATTGAGATGCCCTGGCGGGTCCAGAACGCAACCCGTTTACTCTTCTTATCCCAGGAACGCCCGCGCACGATCCATCGCAGCAGTTTCCCGAATAGAAATGTACAGACAACAAAGATCAGGGAAAACAGGAGTTTCTTCCCGTTCTCCGCATTTACTCCAACCAGCTTCACTCCGAAAAGTATCACCGTCTCTTTCGGCCCAACGAGTTGAAGAATGCTACCCATCCAATAAGCTAGAAACTTCAGACCGGCCGCGCGTTACTTGTTTTCTTCTGGCCGGCACATACAATACAGTTGTGAAAATCGGCATAGCAGGCCTCGGCTTCATGGGCATCACTCACTTGAACGCTTACTTCGACTTACCCGGGGTCGATCTCGCGGCAATCTCGTCCCACAATCCGCGCGCGTTGTCTGGAGACTTCAGCCGGATTGGCGGCAACTTAGAACGTCCGAAAGTACAGCACGATCTTTCGAACGTGAAGAAGTATTCGCGAATCGCCGATTTTCTCGCCGATCCGGAACTTGATGCGATCGACGTCTGTCTGCCCACGGATCTGCACGCCGACCTTGCAGTAGCGGCTCTCACAGCAGGTAAGCACGTCGTCTGTGAAAAGCCGATGGCGCTCACTCCTGTCGATTGCGACCGAATGATCGCGGCGGCCGAGGCGAACAACCGGGTGCTGATGATCGCCCAGGTCTTGCGCTTCTGGCCGGAATATCTCTATCTACAGAACTTCGCGGCCTCGGGCGAATACGGGCCGATACGCTCAGCGACATTCGTACGCCGTTCTGGAATTCCCGATTGGAGCGGCTGGCTTCCCGATGCACTTCGCAGCGGGGGAGCCCTGTTGGACATGCTAATCCATGACATAGATCAGATTCTGTTGTTGTTTGGGCCGCCGGACCGGGTTGTTGCCAAGAGCATGGGCGGTCCGGATACTGTAGCGGCAAGTTTCCTCTATGCAAACGGACCGGAAGTTCGACTCCAGGGCGGCTGGTTCGAGGCGGGCACTCCCTTCTCCATGAGCTTCCAGGTTCGAGCCGATCGCGCCTCTCTCGAACTCACCTCCACGGGCTTGTTCTTGAGCGATCAAGCCGGACAGCGGAACAAAATCGAACTCCCGCAGGAAGATCCCTTTCGCTCCGAAATTGCCTACTTCACGCAGTGCTGCAAGGAGAACACTCCACCAACTCGCTGCCTTCCCCGCGATTCCGCAAAAGCGGTCGAAATCGCATTGCTGCTGGCGCAGTCTAGAGCAGAAGGAGGAGCACATCTGAATGTTAGGACTTGAGAGTCTCGAAATCGGGCTGATGTTCTGGGCGGGTTCCGATGCTCGCGCAACGCTCAGGGAAGTGAAGTCTTATGGAATTCGCTCAGGTCAGCTTGGATTTCCCGGCGCAATGGCGCTCGACGGCGCGGTCGCCGAGTGGGACGAAGCTCTAACCGCCGAAGACTTCACTCCGGTCACGGCGTTCTGCAGTTATGTGGGCGAAGATTATGCCGACATTCCTACCGTGGCTCGAACTGTTGGGCTCGTGCCGCTATCCACGCGTAAGGAGCGAATAGAAAGGACCAAGGCTGTTTCGAACGTTGCCAAGGAACTGGGAATCGATAGTCTGGGCTGCCACATCGGCGTTATTCCGGCGGATCATGACGCTCCATCCTATGAAGATATTCTCGCCATAACACGCGAGTTGTGCGAGTTCTGCAAAGACAACGGGCAATCCTTCGCGCTCGAAACAGGACAGGAGCCTGCCAGAGTGCTGCTGCGCTTTATTGAAGATGTGGACCGCCCCAATCTGAAGATCAATTTTGATCCGGCGAATATGATTCTTTACGGAACAGGCGATCCACTTGAGGCTTTCTCCGTTCTTTCCAAGCACGTGATCTCCGTGCATTGCAAAGACGGTGATTGGCCCGCTCGTGAGCGTCCCGAAGCCCTTGGCATCGAGATGCCGCTGGGGCAAGGTAAGGTTGATATTCCAGCGTTCATCGCGAAGCTGAAGGAGGCGGGTTATACCGGACCGTTGAACATCGAATGCGAGGACACGGACCCCGCCAAGCGAGCCGCGGACATCCGTAATGCGGTCACATTGTTGAAGCGCCTTACGGGGCGGAACTGAGCCCTCGCTTCCGCATTGCTAGACTTGTCACGTAATCGATCGCGAGTCTTTCTTAATGCCTCATTCCGACTTGCCCCGGACCCTAGGCGCACTTCGCGCCAGCCGATTCTTCGATCAGCTACAAGCTGAAAGAACGCTCAAAGAAGAACTAAGATCCAATCTGATTTGTAAGCTCGAACGCGGCGAAACTTTGTTTCCCGGCGTGATGGGCTTTGAAGACACCGTCATTCCGCAGGTGGTGAACGCGATTCTCTCGCGTCACAATTTCATCCTGCTCGGGCTGCGCGGCCAGGCTAAGACGCGCCTGGCGCGCATGTTAACGACGTTACTCGATCCACAGATGCCGTACGTTGCCGGCTGTGAGATCCGCGACAACCCATTGCGGCCGATTTGCAAGCAGTGCCGGGACAAGGTCGCCGCGCTTGGGGAGGAGACGCCAATTGCGTGGCTCTCTTCTGAAGCCAGATATATCGAGAAACTCGCCACTCCGGACGTCACTATCGCCGACATGATTGGCGACATCGATCCAATCAAAGCGGCGCGCGCGGGTCAGGATATCTCGAACGAGCTAACGATTCACTACGGCCTTTTGCCGCGCGCCAATCGAGGATTGTTTGTCGTAAACGAGCTTCCCGATCTTGCCGGAAAGGTGCAGGTCGGTTTGTTCAATATCATGCAGGAAGGCGATGTTCAGATCAAAGGCTATCCGATTCGATTGCCTCTCGACGTCATGCTGGTCTTCACGGCAAATCCAGAAGACTACACGGCCCGCGGAAAGATTATCACGCCTCTCAAGGACCGCATTGGAAGCGAAATCCGTACGCATTACCCGTTGACCATTTCGCAGGGCATGGAGATCACCAAACAGGAAGCGTGGACGCGCCGCCGCTCGCCCGCGGAGATCGAAATTCCTCCCTACATCCACGAGGTAGTGGAACAGATCGCATTTCTCGCACGCGAGGACAAACGTGTTGACAAGCGCTCTGGCGTATCACAGCGCCTGCCGATTACCGCGCTCGAAAATACCGTTTCGAACGCTGAACGGCGCGCCCTCCGAACGAAGGAGACGGAAACCGTACCACGCATCCTCGATCTCTATGCAGCGCTTCCATCGATCACCGGTAAGCTTGAACTCGAATACGAAGGTGAATTGAAAGGCGGCGACGCGATAGCCCGGGAGATCATCCGCAATGCCGTGGGCAAAGTCTTCAACTCCTATTTCGAGAACGTGAATTTGCGGCAGGTTGTGCAATGGTTCGAACTGGGCGGCGCATTGCGGCTCGATGAAACCATGCCGGCGCGCGAAGTGGTGGAGCAGTTGGGACGTATTCAGGATCTGCTTGCCTTCACTCGGAAACTTGGGCTTTCTGAAAATGAGAGCGATGCCATGCGCGCATCCGCCGGCGAGTTCATTCTCGAAGGACTGTACGCCCACAAGCGCGTGAGCCGGAACGAAGAATTGGAGTTTGTGGCTGGCGAACGGCCCTCGCGGGAAGAGCGGGGCCGGGAAGAGCGCGAAGAGTCGCCACGAAAGGGCGGCTACGATCCACGGCGTGGCGGCGGCCGGCGGAACTTGAACTGAACAGGTGTGATCTGAGCAGGCGCGGAGCCAACCAATGAGGCGCGTTTCTTATTCGAAGTTCTCCGAGGAAGACCTCGGGATCGATATGGAAGATCTCCTGCGCGCGCTTTCCGATTACTTCCTGCAAAGCGGATTCCAGGACCCTTATCTTCAGTTCTCGGAGATGAACCAGCAAACGCTCGAAGAGTTGAAGCAGAACATCGAACGAGCCCTGGAAAGCGGAGAATCGTTCGATGCGGCGGAAGCGGAGCGGATACGTGAGCGCCTGCAGCAGATGTCGGCGCAGCAGCGCGATCAGCTTCTCGACAATTTAGTTAAGAAACTTCAGGACGCCGGCTACATCAATACGGACGGTCCGCCGCCTCAGTCTCCCACCGCACCGGGTTCGCAGGGTGGTCCAGAGACTCAGATGCAGTTTGAGGTCACCGACAAGGCCATAGACTTCCTCGGATTCAAGACATTGAAGGACCTGCTCGGATCGCTTGGGAAATCCAGCTTCGGCGCACACGACACACGAGATCTCGCGACTGGCATCGATGCAAGCGGCGGGTCGAAGTGCTACGAATTCGGAGACACACTCAACCTTGATGTCAGCGCCACCCTTTTCTCCGCCATCCAACGGGAAGGTCTCAAGCTTCCGTTGGAACTTGAGTACTCGGACCTTTACGTCCATCAATCGGAGTATCAGAGTTCCTGCGCGACCGTGCTGATGCTTGATTGCAGTCACAGCATGATTCTCTACGGAGAGGATCGCTTCACGCCCGCGAAAAAGGTCGCTCTGGCGCTCTCTCATTTGATCCGCACTCAGTATCCGGGCGACTCGCTGCGGTGCGTTCTCTTTCACGATTCGGCGGAAGAGGTGAGGATTTCGGAACTGGCGCGCGTCCAAGTCGGCCCTTATTACACGAACACGCGCGATGGCCTCATCCTGGCGCAACGGCTGCTTGCACAAGAGAGAAAAGACATGAAGCAGATCGTCATGATCACGGATGGTAAGCCGTCCGCATTGACGCTCGAAGACGGACGTATTTACAAGAACGCGTTTGGACTTGACCCACTGGTTATTAGTCAGACTTTAGAAGAAGTGGGCCGGTGTAAGAAGCAGGGAATCCTGATCAATACCTTCATGTTGGCCAGCGACTATGGGCTCGTTCAGTTTATTCAGAAAGTCACCCAAATGTGCAAGGGCAAAGCCTATTTCACAACGCCTTACACGCTGGGTAACTACCTACTCATGGATTACATGAACCGCAAAACGCGGACCATTCACTGAGTTAGAATGTCATTCCAGGGAGGACGTCGCCTTGGTCATTAGAAAAATCTTTACAGGACTAACTTACCTGAGTAAGCGCGACGTAATTATTTGATTAGTTGGTGAAAGGTCGTGTAAATGAAGTAGACGACCGGCAATGCGAAGAGGCTGCTGTCCACACGATCCAACATGCCGCCGTGTCCCGGAAGAAGGTCGCCGCTATCCTTTACTCCGGCGCCGCGTTTTATGCCAGACTCAGCCAAATCCCCAAACTGCCCCGCTATGTTTGCGACCACTGCCATCGTCACAACCTGCCAAACGGGTAAGTTCCTCAAAAAGTAGCCAAGATAGAGAACACCGAAAAGAACCGAGCCCATGACGGAAGCGATAGCGCCTTCCCAACTCTTCTTCGGGCTAACGATGGGAGCGAGTCTGTGCTTACCGAAGCGCCGGCCGACATAATAGGCAATGGAATCGCCCGCCCAGTTCAGCGCGAGCGCGAAGAACAGAAGGTGGATACTAACGGCGCGCAAATCCGCCGAGAAACGCCATGGAGCAAACGTATAGAACGCGCCTAGAACAGCACACGCCACCTGGGGTAGAACATCCCTCAGATTCTCCACCCGCAGTGCCGTGATCAAGGCCACTATGACCAGCAGAGTGATTCCAGTCAGGACGTATTGAGGCAAGAAGAACAGCAGCAAACCAGCCGCGATTCCGTACAAGCCCGGCCTTTTTATCCCATGTCCCGCGACCAGGTCCGAGTATTCGCGGTAGCACAGCAATCCCATCAGGATGGCTGCTCCAAGAAAAATAAAGTCGGGAGCCCAGAAGATCAGGTAAAAGGCAACGGCGAGTAGTGCGATTGCCGTAAGCAACCGGTTCATGCGGCAAGGACTCGGGACTGAATCTTAGGTAAGAGGCAGTTCAAGCGCCTCTTCTTCTTCGAGCAGTAACGAAGCGCCATCCACAGATGGTAATGCATTGGGCGATAGGCCGCCAAATCGCCGATCGCGATTTTGATAATCGAGCAGTGCTGTAAGCAGTTCAGTCCGGTTGAAGTCAGGCCACAAAGTTTCCGTGACATACAACTCGGCGTAGGCGATTTGCCAGAGCAGGAAATTACTGACACGCATCTCGCCCGAAGTTCGTATGAGCAGGTCAGGATCCTTTAGACCCGCGGTATATAGATGTTGAGAAATCGCATCTTCGTTGATTTCGAGAGCGTCCAAATTGCCCTCAAGCCGGGCGTTGTCGATGATTGCGTTCACGGCGTCCAGAATCTCAGTCCGGCCTCCATAATTGATCGCCAGATTCAGGCGCATACCGCGATTCTCGGCAGTCTTATCGGCCACGTACTGCAATTCGGATTGCACCGGCGTCGGCAACAACTCAAGCCTGCCTATGGCAACCAGTTGTATGTCGTTACGCATAAGATCGGGCAACTCGCGGCGCAAATAGTACCGCAGCAGCCGCCACAATCCCTCGACTTCGTGACGTGGACGCTTCCAATTCTCGACCGAGAAGGCGTACAGCGTGAGAGCTTCGATCCCAAGTTGCGCGCACGCTTCGGTGATTTTGCGCACCGACGTGATTCCCGCCTTGTGCCCCAGGAGCCTGGGATAATTACGCTGGCGCGCCCAACGCCCGTTGCCGTCCATGATAATGGCAAGATGAGCCGGTAGACGCTTCGGATCCAGTTGAGTAGCGATACGCCAATCGCGCTCTCCCGGAGGAATCGCCTTTAGGAGTTCCTTCATGCTACAAAGCCCTATGGTACACCAAGCTGATGTTTTTCATAACGAGTTCATCAGGGGCACAATCGCCGCCCCTACACACAAAAAGCTCCCGAACGGCAACTGATAACTGGACGTGCTCTGACGCGTCATCAGAATGTACGCGATTCCGAGGACTGAGCCGCTTACAGCGCCGATCAAGAGCGCCAGCAGACCGCTTTCAAACCCGAGGAAGCTTCCGATCAGCATCAGTAGCTTGACGTCTCCCAGGCCCAGTCCCTCGCGCTTTCGGATGAGTTGATAAAACATACCTATGGCCCACATCGGAGCGGCAAGCAGAATTGCGCCAACAACAGCGCTCAACAGAGACCGCCAGACAACCGCCGTTCCAGACAAGAGAAGATCGAGAATAGGGCCGTGCACGGGAATAAAACATGCCAGTATCAGGCCGGCAACAGCGCCCCCAATCGTGAATTCGTCGGGCAGAATGCGCTCTTCCATATCGGTCCAGAAGAGCACGATGGCTAGACTTTCAAAAACCGCCCACTTCAGGGCGGCAAGAGTCCAACCGTACCGGACCGCAACCAGCGCGAACAGCACCGCAGTCGTCAATTCAACAAGCGGATAGCGCAATGCAATCGGCTTCCGGCAAGTGCCGCAACGTCCGCGCAGTACAGCGTAGCTGACGACCGGAATATTGTGATACCAGACAATCTGGCTTTCGCATTCAGGACAAAAAGATCTCGGGGAAACAACGGAAAGATCACGCGGAATCCGGTAGATACAAACGTTCAAAAAACTGCCGATGAGCAGCCCGAAGATGGCGGCAGTAGCGACATGGAACAGCTCAAGACTATCCACCGAAGGCTCCTCCATAGGAGTTGAGCGTGGACCGAAGCAACTGCTCTACCGTGAAGCACTCGGCGACTCTCGCTCTGCCGCCATCGATCAAATTCTGCGCCAGCGTCCGCGTCCCCAGAACGCGCCGCATGGCACGCACAATCTCGGTAACTTCATTGTTGACGTAGATGCCGGAAACCCCGTCGGCGAACACTTCCGCGAGCCCGCCGACACGGCTGGCAATCACCGGAATTCCCACGTTCATCGCAAGTAGTGCAGCCGAACCCAAACCTTCCGAGCGGGTGATGTAAATAAACATCGAAGCGCGGCTCAGATCCCGCGGGAGATCGTCCGAAAACAGCACCTCGATTCCTGAGGCCTTCGCCGCCAACTCGACCAGATCGCGCCCTTTCTGCGCATCTTTCGAGGCAAGCGCAACCGCCGGATACTCCGGGTTCCAAGTTCCAACGCTCTGCACGTTCTCTACTGCATCGAAAACTACGTCGATCTTGTTTTCCGGAATCTTCGCCGTTTGCAATTCCTTTGCGACGAACTGCGAGACGGCAAGAAACCGCGACGCCTTGCGATATTTCCACATCGACGCAAGATTCCGGCCCACCGGAAACGCTACGCGGCGCGATACCACGAACTTCTGACGGCTTGCGAGCGCTGCCAGCGTATGGGCGCCTGCATCGTGCGCATGAACAATCTGGCTCCGCTTCGAATATTTCCACAGGTTTCGCGCACTGGCGCGATAGACGGGAATGCCAGCCTCGGACGCCGCCTGCCACAACGGACTTTTGCGGCGCGCGAGTAGAGTGGATTGATGCCCCGCGTCTTGCAGTGCTTTCAATAACAGAAGCACTTGATGTTGTCCACCGCGCATCTCCGCGCCGGTGTCAATGTGCAGAATTCGTAAACCTAGCACTTCCTGCCAGGGCTCATATCGCGCGCTTTTGCATACTTCACAAAATTGTAAATGGCCGCCATATAGGCGATCGCCAACCCTTCCACTCCATCCAGAAATCCGCGTTTCACAACGTATGTCCGAAAAAACGTCCAGAGCGGCTCAAGCAACAGCTGGCTGAACGTGACGCTCTTGCCTCTCGCGACAATATCCTGCGCGGCGAGCGTCGTATAGCTGTCCATGGTGCGCAGGTGCTCCGAAAGCGAATTACAAGTAAAGTGCAGCAAATTCGATTTAAAATGACCGATGCTGCCTTCAACGATCACCGATTCGTGAACAAACTGCCCGATCCATTTGGCCTTGCGGCGATCAAAAAGACGGACCTTGCGATCCGGGTGCCAGCCGCTATGAAGTATCCAGCGGCCCAGGTATTGCGCGAGCCGCGGAACAGTGTAGCCGTCATACTTCGGTCCACTCTTCTTGATCTGCCAGATCTCCGCTTCAAGAGCTTCGCTTAAACTTTCATCGGCGTCAAGCGAAAGAATCCAGTCGTGCGAAGCCAATTCGGCGGCGATGTTCTTTTGCGCCGCATAGCCGCGCCAGGATGCCTCTACCACCCGCGCGCCCAGGTTTGTTGCGATCTCAACCGTCCGGTCGTTCGAACCGCTGTCAAGAACCAGAATCTCATCACAGCAGCGAAGGCTTTCAATGACGCGCGCGATGTTCCGCTCCTCATTAAAGGTGATGATCGCCGCGGAGATCTTGATGGTCATGCCGCTCATTTGACCGAGACCGGGACCACGGCGATAGACAAGACGAAGAGACCGAACGCGCAAACGCTAAGAGCGACACGCCACCCTTTGAGCGGAGTCTGATCGTAGACCAACGGATGACGCCTTCCAAAGAAGAACATCAAAGCCGCCCAAACCCACCAGGCGCGATAGATGAAACCTAAGCCGATTAGCACGCCGATGAAGAGGATGGAGACGATGCGGTGCCATCGTTCACCGAAAGCGGCATAGAGAATGTGACCTCCATCCAGTTGCCCCATCGGAAGTAGATTCATGGCGGTGGCCAACAAACCCGCCCAGGCTGCCATGGCAACCGGGTGAAGAAGAATCTGCGAAGCCGGAACATGGCCCAGACAAACCCGCTCCGCTACGCGCATAATGAGCGGCGTGCCGAATGACAGCGCTTGAAAGCCGGTGAAGTGAACCACGTGCGAGTTCAAAAGACCAAAGATAAGAAAGGGCGCTAGGACCACAAACCCCGCCAGCGGCCCCGAAACACCAATATCGAACAGGCTCTTACGGCTGTAGATCGGAGACCGGATACGGATGAATGCGCCGCAGGTTCCCAACAACAAAGGAGACGGTAGAAAGAACGGCAGACTGGCCTCTACACCCGCGCGGGCGCAGGCTACATAATGGCCGAATTCATGGGCCAGGAGAATCGCCATGAGCGGGCCAGAGAAATAGAGCCCCGCCCAGACTGCTGTGTCGAAATGGCCTAATCGAACATAACCGTCGAATAGCGAATCGAGGTCCATGGCCTTGCCCGCGCGGAACGCTTCGACAAGCGCAAAACCGAAAGCAGTGGTGGTCAACACCGTGAGCGCGAACAACAAAAGGTGCAGCCACCAGTTTCTGGGCCACTCCGAACGATGTGATCCGCAGGGTGAAACTAAAGCGCTAGCCAGCCGATCCGTGGATTGCGGGTTAGGCACATCTGCTACTGTAGCGTCTGCAATTCCTTGCCAGGCTTAAAGCGCACGGCCTTACCTGGCGGGATCGCTACTTCGGCTCCGGTTCGAGGGTTGCGGCCGATTCCGGTCTTACGCGGCCGGACATTGAAGATGCCGAACCCGCGGAGTTCGATGCGGTCACCCTCAGTCAACGCCTTCTTCATCGTTTCGAATACCGTCTCAACGGCCGCTTCGGCCTTGGTTTTGGTGATACCGGTCCGGTTCACGACTTCGTTAATGATGTCCAGCTTGATCAAGCAGCCTCCAGCAGGTGCAAACGGATTGCAGCAATGTTTATGATAAGAAGGAACTTAGCCGAGTGTCAAATATATGGTCTAAGTAATCGAGCCGGGCTGCGAGACGAACGCTTTTTTACTTGGATGGGTCGTCCATCCGCGCTATTCTTACCAGCCACTCGTAAGTTGGTTCACATATTGTTGCCGCGAAATCGTCAGTTTACGCGACCTTCATCAATTGGCCGTAAAGTTGCTAGGTATTCAGTTGAATGGCCAGCTTTAACGTCGCGAAACCGGTGCAAATGCTTCTGGTAGAAGACAACCCGAGCGACGTTCGCCTGATGCGGGAAGCGCTAAAAGAAACCTCTTTACCTATTGTGATCACAGTCGCCCGCGATGGAGTGGAAGCGATGGATTTGCTTCACAAAATTGAATCGGGGCAGGGTGTGCGGCCCGACTTGGTCTTGCTCGACCTCAACCTCCCCCGCAAAAATGGCCATGAAGTATTGTCGGAAGTAAAGACCTCCCCAGGGCTAAGGTCTATTCCTGTGCTGGTGATGACGAGTTCCAAAGCGGAGGACGACGTGAACCAAGCCTACATGCTGAACGCGAACGGGTATATCACGAAACCGTCGGATTTGCTGGAATACATCCATATCGTTCGCGCCATCGAGCAATTTTGGTTCTTTACCGTAACGTTGCCGGAACCGGTTTCCGGGTCGGTCACCGTGCATTAGGCTACTGTGGCGTTCGCGTTTGAGCGAGCCGCTTCTAAAGCAGCCTCATAATCCGGGTGCGAACCCACTTCGTTCACATACTCGACGTGTCGGAGACGGTTGTCTCCATCCAGTACAAAAATGGCCCGGCTCTCGATCCGGAGATCTGGAATCAGAGTTCCGTAGTGCTCGCCGAACGAAGCCGTTCGGTGATCGGATAACATCATTACCTTATCGATGCCATAGTTCTCGCGCCACCGCTGTTGAGCGAACGGCAAATCCATGCTGACCGTGTAGATACTGACTTCGGGGAGCTTCGACGCTTCATCTTCGAAGCGTTTAGTCTGAGCATCGCAGACCGGAGTATCTAAAGACGGTACTACGCTGAAAATCCTCACGCCGGAACCGGTCTTTTCCAGGTTAAACGGCTGCAGGGAAGAATTCACAACGTTAAAATCAGGCGCGATATCGCCGACTTTTAGTTCGGGCCCGTCCAATTTAAGTGCATTGCCGTTTAACTTAGTCGTTCTGCCGGAATCTTTCGAGTTTGCCATCCGATATATTTTAACAGGGAACGCGGCGCTTACACCTCAGGCAAAACTCTCAGCATGCGGTCGATTTGATCGGGACCTATATAGAAGTGGGGAGCGGCGCGCACCCAGCCGAGCCTTGGAGCGGCCAGGATCTTGTGGCGCTTCAGTTCGCTCACGACCATGCGAGCGTCGAGCGTGGGGTGCCGGAAAGCGACGATTCCCGACCCCGTTCCGGTCGTTCGACGGATCATCGTTTCATAGCCCTTGGCGAGCACGCCGCTTTCGATTTGATCCGCCAAAGCCGAAACTGCAGCCGCGATGTTTTCGATTCCCACTTCAAGCAAGAACTCGATTGCGGCGCGTAGCCCGAAACAGCCGACAGTGTTCAACGTGCCGCATTCGTAGCGCCCGGCATCCGGACGCAAAGTCATATCGCGCGACGTGTAGTCTACGTAGCCGGCTGGATTGGTCCAGCCGAACTCGACCGGTTCTATCCTGTCCAGCCACTTCCTTCGGATGTAAAGGATACCGTTACCCTCCGGTCCCAGCAGCCATTTGTGGCCGTCCGCCGCCAGCGCATCGATCCGGCATGTTTCGACATCCAGCGGAAACGCGCCCAACCCCTGAATCGCATCGACAAAGAAGAAGCATCCGTGGTTTATGCATAGTTCGCCGATTTTTTCCAAATTGACCCGGTAGCCGCTCAGATAATTGACGAAGCTGATAGCCAGCAGACGCGCACCCGGAATTTCTTGCGCGAGCTTTTCCAGCGGGTCGTAGATCGAGAGCCAGGTTACTTGCACGCCGCGCGCCTCGAGCCGTCTCCAGGGGAAATCGTTGGCCGGAAACTCCTCCTGAAAAGCGATAACCTTATCGCCCTCTTTCCAGGCCATTCCCGATGCGACGGTGGCGATCCCCTCGGACGTGTTTTTTACGATGGCGATTTCATCGGGTGACGAGTTGATCAGCCTTGCCGCCGCGCTCCGCAGACCTGCATACGCTTCCATCCAAGCGTCGTAGTGCCAGGAGCCAAACCGGCTCACATCGTCCGTCAATCCCTTCATGGCCTCCGAGGCGGCAAGGCAGAGCGGAGCTACGGCGGCGTGATTCAGATAAGTCAATTCGCGGGTGACCGGAAACTGATCGCGGTACCGCAAATAGAGCTTTTCCTCCAGATTTTCGTAACCCATGCCTGTGAGGATACGTTAACAACAAAGAATCTCCTGCGGCAGGGGTGCATTCCACGTTCCGGCGTCCGTTTTTCCCCTATACTAGAAGGCAGACGAACTCCGGCTCAGCGCCTGTGCCCCTGTCTGACGTTTCGTTTAGTCGTAAAGGAGCTATATGCGGCGACCTGTGTACTTTCGATCCTCCGTAAGCCTCACCCTCGCGTTCCTAATGGCGGCGCCGTTTGCCGCTTTCCCTAAAGACAACAAAGAAAAAGATCCCGACGCCATCGGCGACCGGAATGTCAGCGGGAAAGTAAACTTCTATTCGCTGGAGAAGGAGATTGCGCTCGGCAAGGGGCTTGCCCAACAGGTAGAGCGGCAATCGAAGATTATCAATGATCCCGTGGTTGCCGAATACGTCAATCGAGTCGGACAGAATCTGGTTAGGAACTCGGATGCGAAGGTTCCGTTCACGATCAAGGTCATCGAAGATCCGACGGTCAACGCCTTCGCCCTGCCGGGTGGTTTCTTCTTCGTCGATTCAGGGCTAATCTTGAAGGCGGATTCGGAGTCGGAGCTGGCTGGCGTTATGGCTCATGAGATTGCGCACGTTGCGGCTCGTCACGGAACGCGGCAGGCAACACGCGGCGAACTGGCCCAAATCGGCATGCTTCCGCTCTACATGATGGGCGGACCACTCGCCTATGGTCTCTATGAAGCTTCGGGACTGCTGATTCCCATGACGTTCCTTCATTTCTCGCGCGGATTCGAGGCAGAAGCAGACTACTTGGGCATCCAGTACATGTATAAGGCTGGCTATGATCCCACGTCGTTCGTGGACTTCTTCGAGAAGATTCAGACGCTCGAAAAAAGAAAACCTGGTAGCGTGGCAAAGCTCTTCTCGACTCATCCTCCAACGGATGACCGGATCGTGAAAGCGCAGAAAGAGATCGCGGTCGTATTGAAGGCTAGACCTGAATATGTCGTCACCACGTCTGAGTTTGACGATATAAAGGCTCGGCTTGCGATGTTAGAGAATCAGCGCCGTCCCGACAAGACTACCGACGACCCGAACAAGCCAACTCTCCGGAAGAATCCAAACTCCAACACGCCCATCGAGGACGAAACCGATCCTTCCAAGAAGACTAAGGGCGACGATGAAGACCGTCCGAAGCTGAAACGGCGTCCGTCCGATACCGGATCAGACTCACCCGAATAACTGTTGATGGAATGTCAGGGAACCGCGATTTGGGTTCCCTGAACAGATTTCACTAGCCGACACTCGCGTGTCTGTGCTGCTCCAGCATTTCGTTCATCTGGTCTTTCACGTGAAGCTTCAGCTTCTTTAGACGCTGTTCCTCAATCTCATCGGCCTCAGTAACATGAGGTCTCGATTCGATCTCTTCTACTTGTTTCTTCAGTTGCGCATGCTGCTCTGCGAAGGATCGGAACTGTTCGTTCGTCCGAAGCAGATGCGCTTTTAACTCATCGTCTTGCGTGTGATTCTCCATGAAGGGTTTCTCCTTAATCGAGTGACCACGCCGAGTCGGGTTCTAAGATGCGCAGAATCTGGCCCGGTGGGTGTGAGTGCATCGAATTTCACTCGGGCCGGTCACCGTGGGCCGACCGCGTACCCAAAAGTTAGCACTTTTTCATCTGCATGACAATAGCGGTTTCAATAGGGTTGGTGTAATAATCCGGGCGGCGGGCCATTTCTGTAAACCCAAGATGCTCATAGAGTTTACGGGCAGCGACGTTTGACTCACGCACCTCCAAGTAGTGGGTCGCCTTGAGG
>JALYVD010000032.1 GCA_030853405.1 Acidobacteriota bacterium
GAATGGTGTGGTTGCCCAGAACCTTAGAGAAATTATCGTAGAAGCTTTTGTCGATGTTCCGCTCGAAGTACGGCGCATTCGGCGCGGCCACTCCACTGATCGATCCTGTCGGGAATGAGATCGAAGGAATGCGGCCATAGGGATCGGTATACGGCAGCCCTCCGGTCAAAGCGGAGACAAAAGCGGGAGAGTTGGTAATGCCGGTCAGGTTGCTATTGATCGCACCCCAGGAATAGTTAAACGCAGCCTCGTTTACAACTGTTGGCGAGATGGTCCAACTCATGTTTACGACAAGATTCTTACCGGGCGCGTTTGTCGCAGTAGACGAAATTCCGGGCAAGGGACTGCCAGCGAATAAACCTCCCGGTTCGGTTGTCGGCACGACATCCTGCATGACTCGGCCGAAGATATGAACCTTATCAGTTATGTTTTGATCTAAGCGGACAAGATCCTGGCGATAGTTTGCTTCTCCGACCGAACTTGTGACGTAGTTCGTGCCACCGGCTGAATTACCCGGGAATTTCGAATAGACGTTCGCAATGTACACCTGCGCGTTCTTGCTAATACAAGATGGGTTAATCTGCGAAGTGTTGGCTGCGGCATTGTAAGCGACGCAATTGGCAGCCGCCAACCCGGGCTTTACCTGTCCGCTGAAGGCGCCGCCCAGTTGCGCTGCCGTGGGGACGATTGCGGTGGTGGTGCTCGGATTTCCAGTTTTGCGCCACTCTTCCGACCAGAAGAAGAAAGTCTTCGATTCGCTCTTCTTGTAAAGTCTCGGAATAAAAAGAGGTCCGCCAATGGTGAAGCCGTAGTCGTTGTAGCGCAGTGGAGCTTTCTTCCTGCCTATGGTGTTACTGAAGAAGTCATCTGCGTTAAAGGCGTCGTTGCGGACGAACTCGTAAGCGTCGCCATGAAACTCACTCGTCCCGGATTTAGTGGCAACCAAAATTTGACCGCCACCGCTGCGCCCGTATTGCGCATCGTAGTTGCTCCTGCCAAGGGTGAACTCCTGGATGGCGTCAACGCTCGGGACATTCAGCAGAGTTGAGTTCGAACCGCTGTCGTTGATATCCGCGCCATCCACCGTCCAGTTGTTCGCTCCGCTGCGCGCTCCATTCACAACGACAGAGCTCGTATTGCTTAGCCCAAAGCCAACGACATCGGGAAGACCGGACGTGACACCGGGCTGCAATGTCACGAGCTGCTCGAAGTTGCGGTTATTCAATTCCAGCTCGCGCACCTGAGTGCCGGTAATTGTGCCCAATTGCGCGGCGCTGGTCGTTTCCACTGGCGTTGTCGTTTCCGTCACGTTGACGGTCTCTGTTATCGCTCCTGGCTGCAACTGCACATCGAGACTGCGCTTCTCAGCCACGTGGACGATTACGTTCGCCGCGGAATAGCTCCGAAACCCGGTGTTTTTCACCGTTACCGTGTAGGTTCCGGCAGGCAGGTTCGTAACGGAAAAATTCCCGCTGTTGTCAGTTGCAACCGTCCGAACATCTGTGTTTGTATCGTTGCTATGGACGGTGAGCGCGGCGCCTTGAACGACTGCCCCGCTGGAGTCGGTCACGGTCCCACTCAGTGTGCCGTATATTTCTTGTGCGAGATCAGTCCTCGCCGCACTAAACAATACGAGCAATGCCGCAGCAAGCCCAAGTAATGAGCGCCTCATTTGGAATACCCCCTTGACCCAATCTGAAGGGATGGTAACTCAACGGCGACCAGAGCGCAAGAGGAAAAAAAGAAAAACGAGTCAAAGAAAAGAACAGACAAGGGCAATGTGGTACTAAGTGACGGAGTTAAGAAATTGGCGGCACGGAACAAACGTTAGCTAACATTCGTCCTTCACAATGTAAGAGTTAAGGTGTTTTCGAGAGCCATGCCCTTTTGTACTAATTGCGGAACCCAGGTAGACTCTAATGCCGCCTTTTGCCATAACTGCGGAACACACCAGCGCGAAAACGCCAACCAGTTTCACGATGCTTTGAACGGCATCAGCGATCGCACTGCATGCATCCTCTGTTATGTCCCGATATTCGGCGTCATTCCGTCCATCCTGTTCCTTGCCTCGCATAGATTCCGGACGAATTACCGCGTTCGCTTCGATGCCTTCCAGTCGGTGTACTTGTTTGTGGCTTGGCTGGTAGTAAATTCCGCCGGGCCGACGCTTCTTTTTTCGGGGATTCCGGGGGACGGCCTTGCTCATGCGACTTTCGAAATCTTGAAAGCCGGACTTTTCTTCTGTTGGATTTTTCTGCTGATTAAAGCGGCGCACCAGCAGCAGGTACGGGTACCGATTTTGGGGGATTTGGCGGCGCGTTCGACGCACGAGCAGGTTTAGCGGGATGTGTTATAGCCATTGACGTATAGTCTGGCAGCCGCGAGGAGTACCCGATAAGCTAACTTAAGCTTTCAAAGGCTCCTGCTGCCGACTGCGGCGGTTTGATCAGGTGGGCTGACTGAGACTGCGCTCAGCCAGCCTCCTACACCACCGCTCCTACACCACCGGACGTGCGGTTTTCCGCATCCGGCGGTTGAACGCAGCGACCGGTTACCGCGCCGCGAGATCAGATGGCATGAGGAAACTATAGCGGCGCAGTGTGGCCACTTTCACGCCAGCGTTCACGGTCGAGGTGTTGGCCATGAACCAAGCGCCTCAACCGGTGTGAACAGTCTGGAGCAGGCGTGGATGCACGCCCAATTTTCGCAGCGCGTTCTCGCGGCGCGCGGCGCTGTGCCAACGTAGCCAAAAGCATTTGCGGATGTGCCGTCGGATCCATCCCTCCAGCCGAGCACGTAGCGCCGCCAGGCATCCCGCAGTTGAATACTGGTTCGGCTCTGACGCGCAGACCACAACTCACGCACTTTTGCTTTGAATCGTTCGAGACTCTCCGGCGCTGCTCCAATCCGCT
>JALYVD010000038.1 GCA_030853405.1 Acidobacteriota bacterium
AGGAACGTTCGGACATGGCATGGCAGCCGGAGGCGGTTGGGAATTAACCGCGCAGTACCTGGGCTATGAGAGCGGGCAGCTTTATCCAACACCGCTAAGCCCACAAGAATTGAACCGCGGAATCCGAGATCTGCACGAAAAATTCGTCTTCGGTTCTTCCTGCAATCCACCCGAAGGTTTGGCTGGCAAGCTTTCCATGGGAATCGGTGGAGTAAACGCCTGCGTCATTTCGCGGCCGCTGCCATGATGCTGACCAATGCGTGAACTAAGGAATCGACACAGCAACCGCGGCTGAGCGCGTCAGCACACCAGCCGTGGCGGTCACCGTCACAGAACCGCTGAGCGGTGCTGGTTGAAACACCTGCGATGGGGAACTATCGCTTCCACCACCACAACTCGTCAACACTAGCAGCGACACGAACGCGGCGCCCGCTCCAACAAACCGGCCGCGCCTGCGAATCAGAAGCAAACAACCGAGCCCGAGCATCAGGCAGCCTACTCCAATCAGCCCGACCGTTCCGCCCGGGCGTAAGCGCGAAATTCCACCGCTCGCGGCCGACGTATTCGCGACCGTCAGAGTCGCAGACCCGCTAGAGCCGGTAACAGAACTCGGAACCGAGCAAGTGGTGTTAGTCAGCGTACCCGCAACCGTGCATGTCAACGTAATCGCTCCAGCAAAATTCGCAAAGCGGCTTATCTGGATTGTCGCTGTGCCGGAACCACCCACGCTTATCGTTAAGCTGGCGGGACTTGCTGCGATCTGAAAATCGGAACTCCACTCCTTGACTAGATTGTTTACATCCACCGATCCAAGACCAGTTGTCAGATCATAGCCCGCCGTCGCTGAATGACCGAGAGTCCCTGTCGTGCAATCAGGCGTTCCTGTCTGGCACGGCACGTTGTTATTTCCCGCCGTAATGTCGTGAAAGGCGTCCGTCGAAATAGACGCGAGCGAATAAAGCGTGGAGTTGATATTTCCCTGCGTGCCGTTGGTCTTTTGATTGATGAGCGCCACAATTCCCGCGAAACTCGGCGTAGAGACCGAAGTACCGCCCACGATGTCCAGATCACTGCTCGCGTTTCGGAAGCCGTTAGTGCACCATCCCGCGGTGCAATACAAAAAGCCTTCGTGATCGGCGGAGGAATCGAGCGAAACATCCGGCACATCACGCTTCCCATCTGCCGGAACGCCCGTTCCCTGCTGCCAACTTGGTTTTGCAAACAGCGTACTCACGCCGCCGCCAGTCGCCGCTAGATCGCCTCCGGCAGTTGTATCATTCCACGCCATCTCCGGAATATAGGAGAGGGCCGACCCGCCGCTACGGTTGTTACTCGTGCTCCAGTAAGTGCCCGTGCCCTCATTGAACTCGGTACCTCCAATTGCGGTTACAAAGGGACTGCTCCCCGGGAAATCGACGGCAAGCCCGAGTTTTGCCACAGTCACCGGCTTCGCATTAGGATCCGTTGGCTCGTCACAGTCCGCGGCCCCGGCGTCCCCCGAAGCGGCAACCACCGTAATGCCCTTCGCGTTCGCCTTTTGGAACTCCGCGTTCAGAGTAGTAACGGTGTTCGTGTCGGTCTGCGCTTCGCAGAGTCCATAGGTAATGCTCAGCACAGGCGCAACATCGTTGTCGATTGCGTATTCCGCCGATGTGAAGGCATCCGGCGAGTTTACAAACATGATGGTGGCATTCCTCGCCACCGCGCCAGCCCACTCGATATCCAACTCGGACTCGCTCTCATCGCCCGCGTTGGTCCCCGGATCTTTGCCTGTCAGAATGACTTGCGGGTCGTTCGGTGAAAGCCCCGCCGCCGCCCGGAACGCGTCGATATTCGACGACTGAATGTCCGACTGTCCGGGGATCGCGATCTTTTGCCCGGTTCCGTCGATTCCGCTGTTATAGAGGGTCTGTAAGTCGTAAACCGTCGCGAAATCCGCCGGAGCCACAAAAATGCTGCCACTGATGCTTGACGTGAATCGTGGCTGACTCACTCTAATGCTGCGCGACCGCGGATGAAAATCCGTCAGACCGCGAATGCCCGCGACCATCCCCTCCAGCGCCTTCGGAAGAACAGGATCACTCGAGTTCGCGTAGTGCAATGCACCGTTCAAGAGATACCGGTGAATAGAAGTTCGCAACGCATACTGCGCTTGGGCGGCGGTTCCAGCCATACTCACCGAGGTGTGGTCCTTAGAAGCTTCGACATCGGTGAAACCTGCGCTCTGAAGCCAGGCGGTAACTTTGTGCAGATCGCTGTCGCTTACTCCGAACCGATTGGCAAACTGTTCTTCCGTCATCCACTTGTGATACGAGGTGCCCGAACGATCCTGCTGGGCCTCTAATAACCGGCTCAGATCCGCCTCTTGCGCTGCCGTTCTTTTGAAATGAATCGCTATCCGGGGCAAGGTAAGCGATGCGTCCGCCTCACCCTGATCCGCCGACGCCGCGGCGAGCGGGTGCACATTGCCCGTTAGCACGAAAGTTTCTCCGTCCTCGAGGGACCGGTGAATGCGTGATGGCGGGACGGCCCACAACGGCGCCCCCACGACAAAAACGACGAGAGCCGAGGCTGCAAGCCGCGACAAATTCGAGGAACGTCTGTACTTCATTCGATCTACTTAGGATTACCGTAAAGCTCTAAGACGGACCATTGCATCACGGGGTTACCACCGTAGCCTCCCAACCTGCTCCCCTATCGCCGATGATATTAGGTTGGCCGCAGGATTAGATTTCGGCACCACAAACAGTTCCATCGGCATTGCCGCGAACGACGGCACGGTGAAACTCGCCCGTTTTCCTTACTCCAGCGGGACGACTGAGTCCTTCCGATCCTTGCTCTACCTCGAACGAGTGCGCGAGGGTTCCCGCTCCACTATCAAATCCTGGAGCGGTCCCCAAGGCATTGAGCATTACCTGAACGCCGACGATAAGGGCCGCCTGGTCCAATCGCTGAAGTCTTTTCTCGCCAGCCGCGGCTTACAAAGTACGGAGGTATTCGGCCGCCGCTTTCGACTGGAAGAATTGATCGCCCGGATGGCCCGGGATATCCGCGAACAGGCCGAACGCGCCCTCGATACGCCGATCCGCAATGCAGTCGTCGGAAAGCCGGTGCGCTTCGTCGGCTCTGAATCGGCCGAAGACGACGATTACGCCGTCTCCCGCCTGAAAAAGGCTCTTGAGATCGCTGGCTTCGAAGAAATCTCATTCGAATACGAACCTGTGGCCGCCGCCTATCACTACGAATCGACGCTCGACCACGACGAACTCATCCTGATCGGCGATTTTGGGGGCGGGACAAGCGATTTTTCACTGCTGCGTGTTGGCCCTTCGTTGAGAAAACAAGGACACACGGCAAGAGACGTTCTGGGCAACGAAGGACTCGCTCTCGCCGGCGATTCTTTCGACGCGAAGATCGTCCGCCATCTCGTTTCGCCCGAGCTAGGAGCGGGCACAATGCTCGAATCGTTCGGGAAGCTGCTTCCCGTCCCCGGTTGGGTCTATTTCAAGCTGGAACGGTGGCACCACCTCTCCTTCCTGAAATCCACCGAGACGCTAAATATGCTTCGTAGCGTAGCCGTTCAGGCCGTCGAACAGGATAAGTTGCGCGCCCTGCTTTATCTCGTCCAGCACGATCTCGGATTTCAACTTCATCGGGCCGTGCAGCGCGTTAAGGTCACGCTTTCTCACGCCGAGAAGACCGTATTTCGCTTCACCGACGGCGATGTGGAATTGGAAGCCGAAGTGAACCGGTCGCAATTTGAAGACTGGATTGCGGAAGAACTGCAGCAGATAGAGCAGCGCGTGGATGCCTTGCTCTCCAAGACAGGCATTCACCCGAAAGACGTGGACCGCGTTTTTCTCACCGGAGGCTCCTCGTTTGTACCCTGCGTGCGGCGCGTCTTCGAAACCCGTTTCGGCGCGCAAAAGATCCGCACTGGAGACGAGTTCACGTCCGTTGCACAGGGCTTGGCGCTGCGCGCGATGGAAAATCGCTAGTCACACGCTCCACTTTGCGGTTTAATACATCGAAGGGCTTCTGCTCTATAAGAGGAACAAACTCCATGGCCGGCCTAACGCTCCTTGATGTCGCAATCGCGATGATCTTTCTTTACCTGCTTCTCAGCTTGATCTCTTCCTCGGCCAACGAACTGATATCCGCCGTCTTTCAGGCACGCGCGAAGTTGCTGGAAAAAGGAATCGTGCGGCTGCTCGATAGCCAGGCAGTGAAGGACCGGCTCTATGACCATCCCTTGCTTCGAAATCTTCATGGCCAGGACGAACCTTGGCTCATCAAGCTGGGCCGAAAGGAGCTTCCGTCCTACATCCCGGCGCGCAACTTTGCTTTGGCGTTGATGGATACAGTCCTGCCCGGTACCGGGGCGCGGAATGCCTTAACGCCGGCTCGCAACGCGGCGCAAGGAACGGGATGGGGTCTCCTCGAAGCACTGGAGCAACAGCCTTCGCCCGTCCCCGAAAAGGTGCGGCAGGGCCTACTCTGTCTGGTACACGCGGCGGGTGCGGACGCCGTCCGGGCCCGCGAAAACATTGAGGATTGGTACAACAGCTCGATGGACCGCGTCTCCGGTGCTTACAAGCGGCGCACCCAGTTTGCCATCTTCTGCATCGGCCTCATCGCGACCATTGCCGTGAATGCGGATTCCATTGCCATTGCCAAACGGCTCTCCACGAACAAGACACTCGCGAGCGCCGTTGCAAGTTCCGCCGCCAGCTACGTCCAAGCGCAATCCCAGAACAAAACGCAGACCCAGGATCAAGCCGTCGAAACCAAAATCAACAATGCTGAAAAGAACTTCTCAGACACGCTCTCCACACTCGACAAACTCGGCTTACCCATCGGCTGGAGCGGGGTGGACGACGCGAATTCTTTTCCACCCTGGCCGGGATTCAGCCACCTCGGTGACGTATGGCTACCGTGGGTGGTGCTGCTGAAAAATCATGTGGCGGGCTGGATTCTGACGGCCTTCGCCATCTCCTTCGGAGCGCCTTTCTGGTTCGACATTCTCAATCGCTTCATGGTCGTGCGCTCAACCGTCAAACCGCAGGAAAAGAGCAAGGAAGAGCCCTCGAAAGATTAGCCGTTGATCATTCGTATCGCAACGCGTCAATCGGATCGTCACGCGCTCAATGCCGTCACGAACCAGACGCGCAACACCGGCTGTCTTCTCAAAACGCGGGCCGGTCAACCACATCTGTAATGTTAAAACCTTGTGCGGATTGAACCCCGGATCGACGCTGCGAAGAGCCGCGAAGGTCCGAATCAGGAGAGCCGCACCGATAAGTAAAACAATCGCAAAAGCCATTTCGCTCACCACAAGAATGGATCGCGATTTGTTGTAGCGGAAGCTGCTGCCCGTACGTCCACCGCTCTCTTTCAGCGTGGCGCTAAGGTCGGCGCGCGAGGCGTCAAGCGCTGGAATCAGCCCGAACAGAATGCCCGTCACAAAAGAAATCCCAACGGTGAAAACAACTACCAGCCAATCCAAGCCCACGCCGGAACCGTTCTCGCCGATGCGGGGAATGTTGCCCGGATTGATCGCCAGCAGCGCCTTAATCCCACGTGAAGGCCTTCGATCTGTTCCGGATAAGCGCCGCCCGTCAGATTCAGTCCCGGACCTCGGAAATCGTACCCGGTTACGTCCTGGAACAGATTGGTCTGCTCTCGCCAGGATTCAAACTTGGGCACCGACGCGCCCGGCCCCGATCCTTGCTTCGACGTCAGAATAAATTGCACGATGCGGTCCGGCTCCGGATAAGTCAGCGGCTTCAGAAGCACTGCGTTGATAACGGAGAAAATCGCCGTGTTAGCGCCAATCCCTAGCGCCAACGCCGCAACCGCCGCGATCGTGAATCCAGGGCTCTGCGCAAACATCCTCACAGAATGCTTAAGGTCTTGCAAGAACGTTTCCATCCGCCCTCCGGCTTCCCGCTTAGACGGGGACAGTCGATAAATGTTCCATGACAGACGACAATAAAAGCTAGATACATGCAAGTTCAAATCGAAACCTCATCTGCCGAAAAGATAGAAGCCGACGCGCTCGCCGTTCTCTGCTTCGAAACCTCCAACGGCCATGCAACAGCGCCCGCCGTGGCCTCTGCCATCGTTCCGGACCCGGACGTTGCCGTTCAAGCGGGATGGCTTGCGGAATTGCGCAGTTCAGGCGAATTCACGGGTAAGCTCTATGAAATCTCAATGCTGTACCGGCCCGATGGTATTTCCGCAAAGCGGCTCGTCGTCATCGGCGGGGGCAAACGCGAAAACTTTTCATCCGTGGAAGCGCGCAGAATCGCGGGAACTCTGGTTCGAAGCTTGCGAAGCAAAGGTCTGCGCAGCATCGCCCTATTGATGCTGGAATCGAGCAACCCCGATCTAGTCTCCGCTGCGGCCGAAGGAGCCATTCTCGGCGGCTGGGAAGCCGATAAATACAAGACCGATCCCAAGAAGACCGACAAACAGATCGACAACTTCACAATCGTCACCCCCGGCGCCGACTCAAATACCCTGCAAAGCGCCGTTGAGAAGGGTCAGATCATAGGCGAGGCGCAAAATCTCACGCGAGACCTGGTCAACGAACCGCCCAATAGGTTGACGCCCGGCGTCCTTGCACAAGCGGCCCAAAGCATGTCCACCGACCTCGGGCTTCACTGCGAAGTTCTGGACCGGGACGCGATGACGCAGCTTGGCATGGGTGCGCTACTCGGAGTCGCCCAAGGCAGTAGTAATCCGCCATTCTTCATCGCCATCCAGTACCGCCCCTCTATGAATTCCGGCGACGCTCATCTGGCTCTGGTGGGAAAGGGCGTCACGTTCGACACCGGCGGCCTCTCGATCAAACCCGCCGAGGGCATGGAGAAAATGAAGTACGATATGGCCGGCGCGGCAGCTGTAATCGGCGCTATGAGGGCGCTCGGCCACTTGAAGCCCCCGATTCCCGTGACAGGGTACATTCCCACAGTCGAGAACATGATCAACGGCAATGCTCAGCGCCCGGGTGACATCGTAACGTCTCTCTCCGGCAAAACCATCGAAGTCCTCAATACCGACGCCGAAGGCCGTCTCATTCTCGCCGACGCCCTCACGTATGCCAATCGAAACGGCGCGACACACATCATCGACGCAGCCACACTGACCGGCGCTATCGGGATTGCACTCGGTCACCACAACATGGGAGCCTTCACCAATAACCAGCCGCTTCTCGACCGCTTTATGGCTGCCGTCCGCACGGCCGGCGAGAAGGCATGGCAGTTGCCGCTCGAAGAAGAATACAAGGATTACCTGAAGTCGGCTTTCGCCGATCTGCCCAACATCGGCGGGCGTCACGGCGGCTCCATCACCGCCGCCTGGTTTCTAAAAGAATTCGCGGATCCCACGCCCTGGGTGCACCTCGACATCGCATCCACCGCCTGGCTCGATGAAGGCAAAGCCTGGATGTCCAAAGGGCCTACCGGGGTGGCTGTCCGCTCCTTCGTTCAACTCGCGATGGACTGGGATTCCGCGCGCTAGCCTTTCGTTCCGCGAAATAATTCGGCTGTATCAACGTCTAGCACACGGGACGTCAGAATGTCCCGCGCTATGCTATCGGCGGAGGAGTCAGGATGCAGCTTCGTGTTCTTGCTTTTGTACTCGCGGGCGGGAAAGGCACACGCCTTCACCCACTCACGAAGGAACGTGCAAAACCAGCGGTGCCCTTCGGCGGACGCTATCGCATCGTTGATTTCGTCCTCAGCAATCTGATCAACTCCGGAATCTTCTCCATCTACGTTCTGGTCCAATTCAAAAGCCAGAGCCTTCTGCAGCATCTCCGCGAAGGCTGGGAAGTCAGCGGACTTTTAAAAAACAACTTCATCATTCCCGTTCCCGCGCAAATGCGGTCGCAGCAGGAGGACTGGTATCGCGGCACGGCCGACGCCATTCATCAGAACATCAATCTGATTGAGCAAGCCGATCCTCACGTGGTCGTTATTTTCGGCGCGGATCATATCTACCGAATGAATATTCGCCAGATGATTGAGTATCACGTCGAACGGCGCGCTGGCGTAACCGTCGCCGCCATTCCCGTGGAGAAAGAGTATGCGTCCGAATTCGGCGTCGTCGAGACAACTCCCGAAGGCAACATCATCGCTTTCCACGAGAAAAATGCCGACGCCCCCACCATGCCCGGCGATCCTCACCGCGTTTACGCTTCCATGGGCAATTATGTGTTCTCAACCGACCTGCTGCTGCGGGAACTGTATGAGGATGCAAAAAACGAAAACAGCTCGCACGACTTCGGAAAAGATATCCTTCCCTCGCTGATCGGCCGTGCCGACATGTACGCCTACGACTTTCAAACAAACGTCATTCCGGGCGATCCCATCGGTTCTCCGCAGTATTGGCGCGACGTCGGTACTCTCGATGCTTACTACGAAGCCAGCATGGACTTGCGCGCGGTTTCGCCGGAGTTAAACCTCTACAACCGTCAATGGCCCCTGCGCACAGCCGGCTACTCCGATGCTCCGGCGAAATTCGTCTTCGATGACGAGAACCGCCGCGGCCTTGCCATCGATTCCATCGTCGCCGGGAGTTCTATCGTTTCAGGCGGTTTTGTCAAGGGATCGGTCCTCGGACGGGGTGTTCGGGTGCACACGGGCGCGCTTGTCGAGGACTCCATTTTATTCGACAACTGCGATATCGGGCGGCGTGCCTGTGTGCGTCGCGCCATCCTCGACAAAAACGTCAAGATTCCGGAAGGCGCAAAGATCGGCTTTAATTTAGAAGAAGACCGAAAGAAATATCACGTCACCGAAAGTGGAATCGTAGTCGTCGAAGGACATCAATCGACCGTCGATATCGCTACGCTGCAGGTCTGAATGCCGTTATAAACAGCGCCACGCCCACCACAACCACGCAACCGACCACGTTATACCAGAGAAACGAAATCGACGTGAGCGCGGCGACTGAAAAAATCGCCGCTTCGCCCGCCAGAACCCCCGCAAAGGCAGCCGTTCCGCGCACCTGCTTGAATCCAAAAGCAAGCACAAAAACGCCTAACATTCCGCCATAAAAAAGCGATCCGACAATATTCACCCGCTCAATCAGCGCTCCGAATCCCCGGCCGCCCACCGACGCGAAGACCACCGCATAAGCTCCCCAAAAAATGGTCAGAAGACGAGACGCAACCAGATAATGCCGGTCGCTTTTCCCACGCGCCATGTAGCGCCGGTAAATATCGATGACCGACACCGTCGCGAGTGAGTTGATCTCGCCCGACGTCGAACCCATGGACGCCGAAAAAATCACCCCAATCACCAGACCGACAAGCCCAATGGGCAGATACGTGGTGATAAACGTCAGAAATATGTAATTTGTATCGTCGAACTTGCGGCCTCCGTTCAGCCCCTCCACAATTCGGAGCGCCCTTTGCCGCACGCCCGTAAACGCATCCTGTGTATGTCGAAAATCTTTCAACGCGCCGTCCATCTCGGGACCGCGCTCGCGAGCCGCCGTTGCAAATTTAAAAGCCGCCACCCGCCGTTGCTTGAATGCCGTCTCAAACTGTCCGCTTACGGGCGCCCAACTCGCGGTCGCCTGCGCGCGCTGCGCCTCAAGCGGCTGAAAAATCATCGGCGAAGGCACAAAGAGCGAGACGACAAAAACCATCGCTCCGATAAACAGAATCACCAACTGCATCGGAATCTTCACGACGGCGTTGAACAGCAAACTGAGCCTGCTCTGCGCAATCGATTTGCCCGTCAAGTACCGTTGCACCTGGCTCTGGTCGCAGCCGAAATAAGCCAATGCAAGAAAACCGCCGCCGATCAGCCCGCTCCAGAGGTTATACCGGTCGCTCCAGTTCAACTTCGGATCGACGATATTCATACGGCCCGCCGCGCCCGCCAGATGCACGGCATCCAACAACGAAATATTCGACGGCAGCGCATGAATCGCCACAATCAGGCTCACCGCCAAAGCAACGAAAATCATCGCCATCTGCTGAACGTCCGCCCATGTCAATGCCTTAATGCCGCCTGTCGCCGTATAGGTCACAACCAGCGCGCCGATCAACACAGTCGTCCAGCGGTCGGACCAGCCCAGTACGGTCGAGAGTGCAACTGCCGGAGCATACAACCCGATCCCCGCCGCCAGTCCACGTTGAATCAGAAAAACGACGCTCACCAGCGCCCGCGTTTTTGCATCGAACCGCTGTTCCAGATATTCGTAGGCCGTGTAGACTTTGGCGCGATGAAAGATAGGAACGGCCGTGATAGAGATCACAACCATGGCAAGCGGCAGTCCGAAGTAAAACTGCGCGAACCGCAGGCCGTCTACATATCCCTGGCCAGTCGTCGAAATGAACGTGATCGCGCTCGCCTGGGTGGCAAGTATAGACAAACCCATCGCGTACCACGGCATGGACTTGCCCGCCAGAAGGTACTTGTCCACGCTGTTGCTGCCCCGCCCCCGGTATAGCCCGTACCCGACCAGCAACACCAACCAACTACACAAAACCACCCAATCGAGCGGCTTCATCTAACGCGCGTGATCCTATCTATAAACGGCAACTTCACCTTGCCGATTCTAGCTGGTACTTTTCCACCCCGCTCAGTATCGAAATGTCCGCGTAACGGCATAGAGTCCGGCGATAAGTGTGAAAAGATAGAGGAGAACCAGTAAGTAAATACGTTTCCACTCACCGAGGAACGGCGGCGGCTCGTCTTTCCATTTCCAAAACTCGGGAGTTGCCTTATCCATCTATCGGAAAACTCTCTAGTGACACGCAATGAGGGCGATGCGATACTTTAAGGTACTTAGGACATAAGAAGCGTATCACTCCAAGGCACGCCCTTTGCTTTGGCTATGATTGTGTTCTGATTTAGCGGATCGAGTACATATACAAAACCGTGGGAAACCAAGCCACACGCCCGTCAATTAACGTCCTGGTAGTAGACGATGAGGAATCGCAGCGTAATCCTCTCGCCGCAATGATCTCCAATTGGGGCTTTAACGTTGAAACTGCGGCAGACGGCCAGGAAGCCCTGGACAAACTGAGCACTTTCTC
>JALYVD010000088.1 GCA_030853405.1 Acidobacteriota bacterium
CGGCAGATGGCCGACAGCATACGGCCGGGGTTTTCGGGCTCGCGGCGAAACGAGAAAAACTGATCCGGCAGGCAGAAGGTGCACAGGCCGCAATCGAAAATCTGAAGCGGAGGGACGCCTGCCGCTATTAGCTGATTCCGGTTTACACCCGCGAGGTCGAGCCGTGGTTTGCCGCTACCGGAGACAACGACGCTCTCGGGCCATTCCCTAAAGCGCTCCGCCACATCCGGACTGACTTCGTAGCAACAGGCTCGTATGCACGGGCCGATTGCGGCATACACCTGTTCCGCATCGGTACCGTAACCTTCGGTGAGCTTTTTTACAGTCTCCCCGGCGATGCGGGCGGCCGTGCCACGCCATCCTGCGTGAATGGCGGCCACGGCCCGGGTTTGGGCGTCGAGTAGCAGAAGAGGAACGCAGTCGGCTGTTCTGACGCCGATCGAACGGCCCGGCTTAGCCGTAACGAGCGCATTGCCTTCCGCCTCGCGATCGGCCAGTCCATCGGAGTCCCGGACACAGGCTGAATGCACTTGGCGGAGGCTGACATCGGCTGGCGGATTTGCCTGCCGGGTGCCGAATCCGTGTTTTTGCCAAACGAACTTCTCCAAGTGCAGGCAGCGATAAATTCCTTTCGTTTCAGCGAAGGGGGAGGCTTTTATCAAACCAACGCCTTAATGCGAACCGCTCTTGAAGCCCACTGGGTTCGTTTTTGCAAAACTGTGTTTACGATACCAATCGAGCGTAAGGCGGAGCCCCTGTTCGAAGGTAAAGCGCGGCACGTGCCCAAGTTGCTCGACGGCCGCAGTGACGTCCGCCTGAGAGTCGCGCACATCGCCCGGGCGGGGCGGCCCGTAGTGTGGCGGAAGGTCGACGCCTTCTATTTTTTGAAGCACTTCCCAAGTATGGTTCAGGGTATAACGGTTGCCGTTGCCGGCGTTGAACACCTGGCCGGAAACCCCTTCGGTCTCGGAGGCTTTAAGTAGCAGACCGACAACATCTTCGACATACGTGAAGTCGCGTGACTGATTGCCGTCGCCGTAAATAGTAGGGCAGCGGCGCTCGATCAGCGCGGTCAGAAAGAGCGAGAGAACGCCGGAATAGACGCTCGTAGGATCCTGGCGGGGGCCGAAGACATTGAAGAAGCGCAACGAAACCGTTGGGAGACCAAAGCATTCGGCAAAGACGCTGGCATAGTATTCGCCGACGAGCTTTTGAAGCGCGTAGGGTGATTTGGGCTTGGGCAACATGCTTTCGACCTTGGGCAGCACTGCCGTATCGCCGTAGGCCGAGGAAGAGCCAGCATAGATAACACGACCTGCCTTACCTTCGGCTGCGGCACGGAAGACGTTGAACGTTCCGTCGATATTGCTTTCGTGGCTGGAAACCGGGTCCAAGATCGACTTGGGAACAGAGGGCAAAGCAGCCAGATGAAACACACGCCACGCGCCGGCAATCACAGAAACGATGCGGTCATAATCGCGTATATCGATCTCGTGGACTGTGATCGAGTCCGCCACTTCTTCCAGATTGTCTAGGTTTCCCGTCGAGAGATTGTCAATGACATGAACACGGTGCCCGTCGGCAAGCAAGCGTCTGACAAGCGCGGAGCCGATAAAGCCGGCCCCGCCTGTGACTATGTATCGATTCATAATTCTTGGACTGTGGAATTGGACGGCAAAACCGCCTGAAGATGCTGCAGTGCGCCTGCGGCGATTTGGCGGCTATCACGGCTGAAATCGAAGGCCTCGAGCGAGACCCAGCCAGAGTAGTTTAAATATTCGAGAGTGGTCAAAAGCGCTCCGAAATCATAGTCTGCCGTACCCGGCTCACGTCCGTCCATTTCATTCACGTGAACGTGGCGGATATGCGGTAGAAAGCGCTCAATAAGCTGTGGATGGGGAAGCGTCTCGTCTACGGCATTGTGAACATCGAACATGGTCTGGATGGCGGGGCTGCCGATTTGCTCGACAATCGCAACCGCCTCCGCAAGGCTCGTAATCACGTCGGTCTGGCTCTTCGAAAGAGGCTCCACGAGAATCTGCACGCCGCGTTCGTACGCTTGAGGAGCAAGGGAGGCGAGTCCCTCGGTCATGATCTGAGCGGCTTCTTTCGGCGTGACTGGCGCAATTGCCGAGCGCTGTTGCGGAGACCCGAATACCATAACCGCCGCGCTTTCCGCCCGGGGTCCCCTCAAGTCGGCGCAGAGGTCGATCAAGCTCGCGAGGAACTTCCAGCTTAATTTGCGAATGTCCTTATCGGGAGCAGTGACATGCAGGCCCTTAGGCGCGGCTAACAGCCAATGCAGCCCGACAAATTGAAGATGGTGGGTTTCGATCTCCTGCCGTATGCTTGCGCGCTCTGCGACCGTGAGATGGATCGGGTTTTCCGCCAACGTGAACGGCGCGATTTCAATCCCCTCGTAGCCGATTTCGCGGACCGCCGCACAAGTGTTTGCGAGGCTGGTTGACCCAAAGAGTTCGTTGCAGACAGCGAAGCGTAAAGGCACCGCCTACAGTGTATCGGTAAGAGGTAAGTGGCAGGACATTGCCTTTCGAGTGCACTGCTAACACAGAGCCACATGGTGAAGAGGGTGTCCCGGATTTAGTTGAAGGTTAGGCGGCGGGAGGCGTACGGTTCGTTAGAATCAATTCGCCAAAACCAATCCAGAAAGGACGCCAACCGCCGTGAAGAAAACGTACCATATCGTGGATCG
>JALYVD010000122.1 GCA_030853405.1 Acidobacteriota bacterium
CCACTAGCACCGGCTCGAAGGCCTGAATACCAAGACGGTGAAGCGTAGGAGCGCGATTCAACAGAATCGGGTGATCCTTGATCACTTCTTCAAGAATGTCCCAAACCACCGGGTCCTGTTGTTCGACCAGTTCCTTCGCTTGCTTGATGGTCGTGCAATGACCGCGCTGTTCCAGGCGATGATAGATGAACGGTTTGAAAAGTTCGAGCGCCATCTTCTTGGGAAGACCGCACTGATGCAGCTTCAACTCCGGACCAACGACGATAACCGAACGGCCAGAGTAATCGACCCGCTTGCCGAGAAGATTCTGGCGGAAGCGGCCCTGTTTGCCCTTGAGCGTGTCGGAGAGAGACTTCAGCGGACGGTTATTCGCACCGCGCAACACGCGGCCACGGCGGCCGTTGTCAAAGAGAGCGTCAACCGCTTCCTGCAACATGCGCTTTTCGTTGCGCACGATCACGTCCGGAGCATGCAACTCCATCAGCTTCTTTAAGCGGTTATTGCGGTTGATAACGCGGCGATATAGGTCGTTGAGATCGGAAGTGGCAAAGCGTCCGCCATCGAGTGGCACCAAGGGCCGAAGCTCCGGCGGAATGACCGGAATCACGTCTAGAATCATCCACTCCGGCTTGTTACCGGATTTACGGAAGCTCTCGACAACGCGTAGGCGCTTGGCATATTTCAGCTTCTTTTGTGCTGAAGTTTCCGTGCGCATCTTCTCACGGATTTCGACGCTAAGCGATTCGATATCGAGCTTCTTCAGAAGCTCTTTAATCGCTTCCGCGCCCATCATGGCGACGAACTTACCCGGAAACTCCACATCGAGTTGCCGTTTGCGCTCGTCACTGATCACTTCGGCGACGGAAAGGCCTGTGCCTTCGCCTGGATCGATGATGGTAAACGCTTCGTAATAGAGGACGCGCTCAAGCTCACGAAGCGTGATATCGACCAAGTAGCCGATACGGCTTGGCAGGCCCTTGAAAAACCAGACGTGAGAAGAAGAACTGGCAAGTTCGATGTGCCCCAGACGCTCGCGGCGCACGCGCGACAGCGTAACTTCGACGCCGCACTTATCGCAGATAACTCCGCGATGCTTCATGCGCTTATATTTGCCGCAAAGACATTCCCAATCCGCTACCGGACCGAAGATCCGGGCGCAGAACAGGCCGTCCCGCTCTGGTTTGAAAGTTCTGTAATTGATGGTCTCCGGCTTAGTGACTTCACCGTGCGACCAGCTCCGGATTTTTTCCGGAGAGGCCAGACTAATTCGGATTGAATCGAAATCGGCGATGAGATTGGCTCTGTCGTACGGAGAGGAACGATACATGAGTTGTCCTTAAATATTCAGCTTTTCATTTCAACCCACGCACAGGAGCATTCATCACTGTGCGCTACGCCCGTTTCAAAATCAGCGCAGACGGGATGCGGGGGCGCCATTAGCACCCCGCCGGCGACTTCCTATCTAATCCGCGGCATGCGCCAGATCCTGTATCTCGCGGGGCTTCTTCATCAGCTCCACATCGAGACAGAGGCTCTGTAGCTCACGGATCAAAACGTTGAACGACTCAGGCACGCCGGGCTCGGCGGCTGCTTCGCCCTTGACGATGGCCTCGTAAATTTTGGCGCGGCCATAAACGTCGTCGGACTTAGCGGTGAGCAGTTCCTGCAGAATGTAAGCGGCGCCGTACGCTTCAAGCGCCCAGACTTCCATTTCGCCGAAGCGCTGACCACCGAACTGCGCTTTACCACCCAGCGGCTGCTGTGTGATGAGTGAATACGGTCCGATCGAGCGCGCGTGGATCTTGTCGTCCACCAAATGGCTCAACTTCAGCATGTAAATGTAGCCGACCGTGACTGGCTGCTCGAAGGCGTGGCCCGTCATGCCGTCATAGAGCTGAATCTTGCCGGACGTCGGGAGACCAGCCTTAGTGAGCTGCTCTTTGATGTCTCTCTCCGCCGCTCCGTCAAACACCGGCGTTGCGAAGTGGACACCCAGCTTTTCAGCCGCCCAGCCAAGATGTGTTTCAAGAATTTGTCCGACGTTCATGCGTGATGGAACGCCAAGCGGATTAAGAACGATCTCAACCGGAGTGCCATCGGGCAGATACGGCATGTCCTCTTCCGGAACGATGCGCGCGATGACGCCCTTATTTCCGTGCCGTCCGGCCATCTTGTCGCCGACCGAAAGCTTGCGCTTCATGGCGATGTAGCATTTGACGAGCTTGATCACGCCGGGAGGTAGTTCGTCGCCCTTACGGAGCTTGGCAATTTTCTCTTCCGTGATCTTTTCGAGAACCGCGATCTGACGCGATGTCATTTCTTCGATCTCGTCGATCTGTTCGTTGATGCGAAGGTCTTTCGAGGTAAGCCGCATCCGTTTCAGATCCCGGGCGCGCAGCTTTTCAAGCACGTCGCGAGTGAGCGGCACCTCTTTCGAGAGCAGCTTCTTATTGGTCTTTTCGTCGTGCAGATCGGCAGTCAGTTCTTTGCCGTGCAGCAGGACTTCGAGGCGTTTGGCGCGCTCGTCGCTCAAAATACGCTTTTCGTCTTCGAGGTTGCGATGAAGCCGCTCTTCCTGCAGCGTCAAAATCTGCTTCGAGCGCTCGTCGAGTTCAGCGCCTTTGCGCGAGAACACTTTGCAATCGACGATGGTGCCTTCGATACCCGGCGGGCAATAAAGCGAGGCGTCTTTCACATCTCCGGCCTTTTCACCGAAGATCGCACGCAGCAGTTTCTCTTCCGGGGTAAGCTGAGTTTCACCCTTTGGCGTCACTTTGCCGACCAGAATATCGCCCGGTTTCACAGTCGCCCCGACACGAATGATGCCGCTTTCGTCGAGATTCCGCAGGAACGACTCCGCGATGTTTGGAATGTCGCGAGTGATCTCCTCCGGGCCCAGCTTGGTATCACGGGCTTCTATCTCGAATTCCTCAATGTGTATTGAGGTGTAGTAATCTTCCTTGACCAGCTTTTCGCTGACCACGATGGCGTCTTCGAAGTTGTAGCCGCGCCATGGCATGAAGGCCACTAACACGTTGCGCCCAAGTGCCAGTTCACCGACCTCGGTGCAAGGACCGTCGGCGAGCACATCGCCCTTCTTGACCTTTTGACCTTGATGGACTATTGGCTTCTGACTGATACAGGTGTTCTGGTTCGAGCGCTTGAACTTAGTGAGCTGATAAATGTCCGCGCCAACTTCACGCGACATCTGGCCCTCGTGCGACGCGCCGCCTTCAACGCGAACGATGATGCGTTCGCTATCGACGGAATCGACCACGCCCGAGCGTTTGCAGATCACAACGGCGCCCGAATCGCGGGCCGTCACGCGTTCCATACCGGTACCGACATACGGCGCTTCGGCACGTAACAGCGGCACGGCTTGGCGTTGCATGTTCGATCCCATAAGAGCGCGATTGGCATCGTCGTTCTCAAGGAACGGAATCAGGCTTGCGGCGACCGAGACCAGTTGCTTCGGACTCACGTCCATGTACTCGATCTCGTCGCGATGCTTCAGAACGAAGTTGCCGGCCTGACGAGCGTTGACAAGGTCGTCCACGATTCGCCCCGCTTCATCGATGACGATGTTGGCTTGCGCCACAATGTACTTGTCTTCTTCCCAGGCGGAAAGATAATCGGAATGCGCTTCAAATTCGGCGTGCTGCTTGCCGCCGACGGCCGTATTGGCCTTGTCTAACTCTTCGCGTAGAACGATCTGATTCACCTTGAACGGTGTTTCGCCGGGGTTAAGAATTCGCACCTCATCCACCAGAGCGCCATCACGAATGCGGCGGTACGGACTCTCGATGAATCCATATTCATTGATACGCGCAAAGCAGGACAGCGACGAGATCAGACCGATGTTCGGGCCTTCCGGCGTTTCGATCGGGCAGATACGGCCGTAGTGAGTGGGGTGAACGTCGCGGACTTCGAATCCGGCGCGCTCGCGAGACAGACCTCCCGGTCCAAGGGCGGAGAGACGGCGTTTATGCGTGAGCTCCGACAGCGGATTGGTCTGATCCATGAACTGCGATAACTGACTCGATCCAAAGAACTCGCGGATCGCCGCCATAACCGGCTTGGCGTTGACCAAGTCATGCGGCATGGCCGTAGACATTTCCTGGTACACCGACATCTTTTCCTTGATCGCGCGTTCCATACGGACGAGGCCGATCCGGAACTGATTTTCGAGCAATTCGCCGACTGCACGGACGCGGCGGTTACCAAGGTGATCGATGTCATCCACTGCGCCAATACCTTTGCGCAGTTTCAATAGGTAAAGGATGGTATCGGTAAAGTCTTTCTGATCGAGCGTGCGCTTGTCGAGCGGGGTCGCATCGGTCTTGTCGTACAGCTTGATGTTGAACTTCATCCGGCCAACGCGCGAGAAATCGTACTTGCGCGGGTCGAAGAACATCCCCTGGAAGAGTTGGGTGGCGGTATCGACGGTCGGCGGATCACCGGGACGCAACTTGCGATAGATCTCAAGCAACGCGTCGCTTTGGCTCTTCACCGCGTCCTTACGCAGGGTCGCCGAGATTACGTTGCCCGCGTCGTCGCGATCGGGGAAGAAGATCTGAAAGGTGGTAATTCCCGCATCGGCCAACTTGCCGAGGGCGGGGGCCGTCAGTTCGTGGTTCGCTTCGATCAGAACCTCGCCGGTTTCCATATCGATCACGTCGGCGGCGACATACGCGCCTTCAAGGTCGTTCGAAGCTACTTCAACCTGTTCGACTTTCGCCTTCTGCAACTCGCGGAAAACCGAATTGGTGATTTTCTTGCCTTGCGGGACCACCTGCTCGCCAGCCTTGTTGTTAATGGCATGAGACAGCTTCATACCAATCAGGCTGTCGTTCACGCCCCAAAGCAGCTTGCCGTCCTTTAGGGCGATGGTGGACATCTTGTAAAACGCGCGAATGATGTCCGAATCGGTCTTTAGACCCAGGGCGCGCAGGAAAACCGTACCGTAGAACTTACGTTTGCGGTCGATACGGACGTACAGCAGGTTCTTGTTGTCGTATTCGAACTCAACCCAGCTGCCGCGATAGGGAATAATCTTTCCGAGGAAGTAGCCTTGCGCCTGAACGCGTTCAAAGAATACGCCGGGAGAGCGGTGCAACTGCGAAACAATGACGCGCTCAGTACCGTTGATGATGAAGGTACCGTTTTCGGTCATCAGCGGGATTTCGCCGAAGAAGACTTCCTGCTCCTTAATGTCCCGGACGGTCTTGGTGTTTGTTTCCGGGTCCTTGTCGTAGACGGTCAGCCGGATTGTGACTTTCAAAGGCGCGGCATAGGTCATGCCCCGCTCTTCACATTCCGGAACGTCGTATTTTAGTTGCAGGGCCACGGGGTCGCCGCAGCGGTTGCAAAAAGTAACGATGTTCTTATTGAACGTGCCGCATTTATGGCACAGAACATCACCCGCATGAAAGGGATCGGTCCGAATTTCGGCTCCGCAGTTCGGGTTGCGGCAGATGGTGCGCAGGTGATGCAACCCCTTGAGGTTGCCGCACTTACACTCCCAGTTGCCGATGGAATAATCGACGAATTCGAGCTGACTCAGACCACGAAAATCCGAGATCGGAAAAACAGAGCTGAAAACGCTCTGCAGACCCGCATCTTCGCGCTCCTTCGGAAGAAGGTCCATTTGCAGGAAGCGTTCATACGACCGCTTCTGCACCTCAATGAGGTTGGGAATGGGAATCGAGGTCTTGATCCTCGAAAAATCGACTCTCTCGCGGAGAGAACCATTTGACACGTTGGGCATCTACGCTTGTCCTTTAGGGTTCCAATGACACAGTAACGACGGCACAATCACGATAGAAATCAGCGCGCCGGCAAAAATGCCCGGGCGCAGAAAAATAATGAGAAAAATCCAGAGCTACGGGAACATCTCAATAGCTTCTGGCTCAATAGCTTTTGGCTAAACAGCTTCGGGTAAAATCGAGAAAACTCTTCAGATCGTCTCAAAATAGAGAATACGGTTGAAAGGGTGAATTTGGACATGCCAAATCCCGCCACACCTATATAAGGCTAGCGGGAGAACTCTTTAGAGTGATGATGCAAAAACTTTAATGCTGGACCGTCCCGGCTTGACGACAACCCTAGAATAGCAACAATGGCCAGCCGCGTCAACCCGGCACGGCTGGCCTCGTTTCAGAAAACTTTTACGACTCGAAGAAGACAGTAGAAACCGACTACTTGACTTCGACAGTTGCGCCTGCGTCAGTGAACTTCTTCCTGATCGCCTCAGCCTCGTCTTTATTGATGCCTTCCTTGATCGGCTTCGGAGCGCCATCGACCAGATCCTTAGCTTCCTTCAGTCCGAGACTCGTCACTTCGCGTACGGCCTTAATGACGTTGATCTTATTGGCGCCGGCCGCGTTCAAAACAACCGTGAATTCGGTCTTTTCTTCCACCGGAGCCGCCGCCGCAGCGCCGCCGCCGGCCGGAGCCGCCACTGATACCGAAGCTGCCGCCGCCGAAACGCCGAGCTTTTCTTCGAGCAACTTCACGAGCTGAGAGGCCTCGAGCAGGGTCAGACCCTGAATCTGTTCCGCAATTGCGTTGATATCCGCCATTTTCTTCCTATACTCCCTTAACGATTACCTTTAAATAGTTCTGTTTGCCGACGGATACCCCGCCCGGACAATCCTTACTGCTGAAACTTGTTTTCCTTGGCTGCTTGATCCAAAACCACCGCCAGATTGCGGCCCACACCGTTCATGGCACTTACCAGCCGGGTCGCGTTCGCGTTGATCAGATACAGCAACTTCGCAAAAATCTCTTCCTTGGGCGGCATGGAAGCCAGATCGCCGATCGCCTTAATGTCGATCACCCGGCCTTCTACGATGCCCGCCTTGAAGGTGAAAGCTGCATTTTCCTTCGAGTATTTGGTTAAAGCTTTGGCCAGCGCGACGGGATCGTTCGCCGTATAGGCGAGCGAAGTCATCCCCCGGAGTTGGCCCAAAAGATCACCCGCCACGGTGCCCTCGGACGCCTTGGCCGCGATGTTGTTTTTTACGACACGATAACTGCCCCCGGCGTCGCGGACGGTCTTCCGCAACTGGAAATCCTGGCTGACGGTCATCTTTTCGTAGCTGGTCACGAAGATGTTCTTGCTCTCATCGAGCGCCTTCTTCAAGTCGGCCAAGTCCTTCTTTTTCTCGTTCTTATCCTTCATGCAGCAGTGCCTCTTTCATTAGCCCTAAGCGACCTTGGCGTTGAATGGCGTGACATCGAGCGGAACGCCCGGCCCCATGGTGGAGCACAGCGTAGCGCTCTTCACGTACTTGCCCTTCGACGCGGACGGCTTCGCCTTAATGATGGCCTGAATCAAGCTGTTCGTGTTTTCCAGCAGTTTGCCGTTGTCGAAGCTGACCTTACCAACCGGAGCGTGAATGACGCCCGTTTTATCGACCCGGAATTCCACTTTACCGGCCTTAATCTCCTGAATCGCTTTCGCCACATCGGTGGTCACGGTACCCGTTTTCGGATTTGGCATCAAACCGCGAGGACCGAGAACCTTACCAAGACGACCGACTGAGCGCATCATGTCCGGAGTGGCAATGACGGCATCGAAATCAGTCCAGTTCTCACTCTGTATCTTGTTGACCATCTCTTCACCGCCAAAGAGATCGGCGCCCGATTCCTCGGCTTCGCGAAGCTTGTCGCCGGACGCGATCACGAGCACTTTCTTCGATTTGCCAAGCCCGTTGGGCAGGACAACCGTTCCGCGGACCATCTGGTCGGCGTGCTTCGGATCGACGCCAAGGCGCATATGCACCTCGACAGTCTCGTCGAACTTGGTAAATTTGATTTTTTGAACAAGAGTAACGGCGTCGGCAAGAGGATAGGGCTTTGCTTCTACCTGCTTGGACGCAGCTTCATACTTTTTACCGGGCTTTTGACTCATAATGTGACTGGTCCGAACGGCGAAGGCAGCAAACAACGCGCCTTAGCCTCCCAAGGTGGCTTGAAACCTTTTTGATAGTACCACAGGATGGTGAGCGGGTTGCAAGCCGCTCCTAACGAATCAAGGAAAATGACAAAGGCCGGAGAATGACGTTCGAGATATTGGCCACGATCTGGGAATCCTTCAGTTCCGGTTGTGAACTGAGCTTGTGCCATTCAGGATCGCGGCCGAACTCGCCCCAAAGCCGTTCGCGGGCGGCGAGATCGTCGAACGAGAGCATGTACATCAGGTTCGGCTGCTTCGGACCGATCAAAGTCTCGCCGAAGAAGACCGGGCGCATGCCCAACCGCTCGAAGATCTTTGCTTCGGCGTTGTTGAACATCCCCACTTTGCGCTTGAGCGTCGCGAGCGATTGGGACTCATAGGTTCGCAGCTCGAAGATCCGGGGCGCCCCCTTCTCGGAAGCGTCTGAGGTGACGGGTTGCGGCAGCACGTCGAAGCTTCTAAGAATGCTGCTGTCAAAGCGTACAAATGGGAGTCCGGGTCCGGCGCTTAACTTCTGGACTTCACTTTGGTATGCCTCGTCGGTATCGAGCTTGCTCAACGCCCCTTGGATAGCGGCCATCGACGGGTATTGGGCGAGCGTTACGTAATACGGGCCATCCTGTCCGATTACGTTGGCAAAAGCGCCGATGAGCTTCGCCCCGCTCCGGGATAAGGCAGGCGAGAGACCGTTCTGTAGAAAACCGGCCACGCGGGTTCCCTGGTCTTCGGCGCTGTTGTGGAGACGCCACGTCTTGAGTTCGAGGTAGGTGTTGGGCATCACGTTTTGCGCCGGGCTGCTGGAAGCCATAAGGCCGGAAGCAGCGATTCCGGCAAGCACTTCACGACGGTTCATGTTTACGACTCTACAGCACCACTTCTTACCCTCAGTGCTCGCGCATGGCCTGTATTAAGGCTTCCATGTGGTTCAGGTAGCGTTCGAAAGCCTGGCGGCCTGGGACGGTGAGGCGGTACTCGGTCTTGGGCATCCGGCCTTCGAAGCTCTTGGTGCATTCGACATATCCGGCTTCCTCGAGACGGCGGGCATGAACGCTCAAATTCCCATCGGTCGTTTGCAGCAGCTTTTTGAGCTCATTGAAAGTCAAGGAATCGCTGACGGCCAAGGCGCTGACGATCCCGAGACGCATCCGCTCGTGAATGATTCGGTCCAGGTTCGGCAGGGCGCTTTCGACTGTCTCTTGCTCGCTACTCGGCTTGGCGGCAGTCGCCGGGCGCGCCTTTGAAGAAGCGGTGTCGTTGGTCCGAGCCATGGCTGTTCTAGCCACCGTGCCTCCTGGCGATCACGATGCCGAAGGCGATGTGAATCACACCGAATCCAAGGGTCAGAAACAGATCGTCCCAAGCGGCAGGCGCGGCGAGCGACACGATCCCGAGCGCCATGAAGCACAATCCCATGAAGGGCACGATGCGAACCGAGAACGCGCCACCGGTAACGACAGCTGCGCCATAGAGCAGAAGCCACAGTCCGGGGACAATGGCCAAATCGTGGATGTGGACAAGCACTACGGTCAGGACAGCGCCGGCCACGAGTGGCGGCATAAAGCTTAAGAGCGCGCGGCGGGCCGCCTTCGATTGCAACGACGACACCAGACGGCGCGACTTACTAAGGACGGCCCCGATCCCGATCGTGAGTGCCACAGCCGCTTCGATCAGCCAAATAAAGAACTGGGTTTGGTCCGACCGGCCATAGGCAATTGCGCCTGCGGCGACGGCGCTGATTCCAATCACTACACCACCCCAACCGGGAACGGCGGTGAAAGAGGCGGCTCTTTCCATGGTGTCGCGAATAAAACGCAGGTTGTCTGCCGCCCGGCTGTCAATCGGGACGGGTTCCTTAACTCGGTGTGCAAGCTGCGCGAAAGCCACTCTCCTCACTACAGCACAAATGCGCCTTGCGCGGTGGAATGATCGCTCACGGTCCGGTTTACGATGGCTTGGCGGCGTTTGACCTTAACAGCTTTCATGGAAAGTCCGGTTTTCGCGAAGCGGGCATCAGACACCCGCTCTGCAAGGCGGTTCTTGCGGACAGCTTCGATGTGCGGCTGGACTTCTGCTTCCCATTGTCACTGCGCGGTCCCGTAGAGTGGCCGCCGCTTGCGTTTTTGTGCTGATCGCTCATTGTTTCCCGCGTTCCGTGTGGGACAGAGCGCGGCGGCAATTTCCCGTTTTTGGATGAAAGCCGTTGAAGATGCGAAATAAAAGTTCCGCGACTTCGGTGACCGGGGCGGTTTGCGATCTTTGCGGGCCTGATTACAGAACGAACTGGGATTGGGTTTGTTTTTGCATTTAGGGGCCGGGCGGCGAAATCTTCGATCCATCCGCATATGCGTGCGTGATGTTTTACAAAGTCTTTACGCTTCACTTACGACTCCTGCATATAACTGGCCACACAATGAGGCAGAACTTCAACCGATATCACCGGTTTGGTTCCCGTAACACTCAAGAAAGGAACACATTTGTGAAAGATTTATCGAACAGTTTCAAGAGCTCCGCAAACCGGCGCTCTTTTCTCAGGAAAGGCTTAACCGCCGGCGCCGCAACCGTAGGCGCTGGACTGTTGGCCAACAACATCCCCGCCTTCGGCCAAGATTCGGACGATGATAACGGCGCGCTGACGAAAGGCGATGCGGCAATTCTGAAATTTCTAGCCGCCGCTGAAATTCTGGAGAGCGATCTGTGGGAGCAATATTGGGAACTCGGGGGAACTCAGGACAACGAATTCGCAACTGCAACCGGAGGGAATCCGCTCTACACGGACGCCCTTACGATTCTGGATATGGACATGCCCCAGTACATCCACGACAACACCGACGATGAGTTCAGTCACGCGGCTTTCCTGGTGGCGTACTTGAAAGCGAGAGGGGCCAACACTTCCGAACTTGATCTCCTGAATGGCACTGCATTTCGCACATTGCCCGGCAGTATGGCGCAAGGGTCGGCGCGAAAAGGGCGGCTTACAAATTTGACGCAGCTGAGTGTGGACACAAGTTTTTGGACACGATACCGGAGCAGCGATAATAATCCCGATCTCGATCCTGGATTCACATTTGCGCAAGCCGTGAAGGGCTTGAATGTTGGGCAGCATACCGCGATTCCTCGAAGCGACGCCGACACGGCCGGCAGCAGCCTTGGTCACAACGAGACCGATCACCTTAAAGCGATCGCCTTCACAGCGGGATTTCACTTTGCCTTCATCGAACAGGCGGGCACAAGCCTCTATCCATCGCTCGCCCAGCGGGTGACGAGCCGCCAAGTCCTGCGGATATTGCTCAGCATTGGGCCGACGGAAACAGCGCATTTTCAAACCTGGCAGGACAAAGCCGGGAATGCTACTCCGCTCACTGACACAGATCCGATTACACACGCAACGGTAACGTTTGCGGATCTCACGACGGGCCAGCCAGAGTCATTGCAAGGCAACCTGATCATGCCGGAGCCATGTCCATTCCTCAGCCGGAAGTTTCCGCGTTGTTCGGTTATCCGGCCAACGGAGACAAAGGGAGCGGCAATGGGCGCGGTCAAAGGTCTCGCGGCGGACGGGCTGTTTATCGGCCAAAACGACGGTTTCTTTGACTTGCTGGGGGATCTGGCAAGGGATGCAGACGAAGCGAGGCACGAAAGCTAGATTGAGGCATTGTGCGCCTCCGGCCGGGTGGGTGAGGGAACCGGCCGGGGGCGGCTGCGGTCAACGCATAGATAGTTCAGTTCAGGCTTGGCATATTCCCATATCGGAATATACTGTAGTTGATGGCCCGCGCAGCGACAACCACGGACGTATTTAATGCGATCGCCGAGCCCCGGCGGCGCGAGATCATCGACTTGCTAGTGGACGGAGACGAGCATGCGGTGGGAGAGATAGTTGATGCGCTCCGAATGCCGCAGCCATCGGTCTCGAAACACCTCGGCGTGCTTCGAAAGGTGGGGATCGTTTCGGTAACGACGCGCGGGCAGCTTCGTTTGTACCGCCTCGATGCCAAGGAGCTGAAACCAGTGCACGATTGGGTCAAACAATACGAGCGGTTCTGGGCTCACCACCTGGATCGCATCAAAGAACGGGCTGAACGCAAGATGGCGGACCGGTTGGCCCGAGAGAGTCAGATTACAAAAAACAACAAGGAGAAATGAGTATGTTGACGAGCATTTCCGAGCAAACAATTCAGACGCTCGAAATAAGCAAGGATGAGCAGATTGCGGCGCCGATCGACGTTGTATTCGAGACGATTCTGGAACAGATGGGGCCGTTGAATGAGACGCCGGATGGGACGCCTCTTCCAATGACAATTGAGGCTTGGCCCGGCGGACGCTGGTTCCGGGACTTCGGAAACAACACGGGCCACCTTTGGGGTCATGTGCAATCTATCAAGCCGCCGACGCTGCTCGAAATCTACGGGCCGCTGTTTATGTCGCACCCGGTTACTTCCCACGTGCTGTACCGGTTAACGCCGGAAGCCGGCGGCACGCGAATGAAGTTTTCGCATCGGGCCGTGGGGCTTATTCCACCAGAATTTCAAGACGGAGCGATGAACGTCAATAAGGGTTGGAGCAGCTTTATGACCAGGATTCGTGAAATCGCTGAGAAAAAACAAAGGAGCTAGGGCAAATGAACGCAATAGATACAAAGCA
>JALYVD010000131.1 GCA_030853405.1 Acidobacteriota bacterium
GTCTTCATGTTGTCCGCAATCGTTTTGCTGCTGACCGGCTGCGGCAGCAGCGGCCAAAAAACAGCCGATGCAACCACAGGAGGCGATATACACAACGGCATCGCCGCCATCTCGCGCTATGGCTGCGGCGCCTGTCACATCATTCCCGGCATCTCCGGCGCCGTTGGCCGCGCGGGCCCGCCCCTTGCCGGTATGGGGAGCCGCGTCTACATCGCGGGGATGCTCCAGAACACCCCGCAGAACATGATTCGCTGGCTCGAAGATCCGCAGGCCATCAATAGCAAAACGGTCATGCCAAACTTGGGCGTCACGCCCAAAGATGCCGCCGACATCGCAGGTTACCTGTACACCTTGAAATAGAAACTTGTCTAACCAGAGGAGCAAATCATGATTACCTTAGAAGACGCCCGCCGCATCATCGCAGCCGCTGAGAAAAAAGCGCAAGAGATCGGCCAGCCGATGAACATCGCCGTTGTGGACCAGGGCGGCAATCTTGTGGCCCATGTCCGCATGGATAACGCCTGGATTGGCAGCGTCGATATTTCGATTAACAAAGCCTGGACCGCGCGGGCATTCGACATCTCGACCAAGGCTCTCGCGGAGAACAGCCAATCGGGCGATCAGTTCTTCGGAATACACGCGTCGAACCACGGCCGGGTCATGATCTTCGCTGGAGGAATTCCGCTGAAGCGCGGCGATCAGGTCGTCGGAGCCGTCGGCGTCAGCGGAGGCGTAGGGAAACAGGATCAGGCCGTTGCGGAAGCGGGTGAAGCCGCGTTCTGAAAACGCAGTCACAACAAAGCACGCCGTCTCGTTTTTCACTCGGCGTTCTCCAAATATCGCGCTTTCAGCGGTTTACGAAGAGCTTTGAGAAATTGTCCGAAACGAGATAACTTGTCACCTGGAACGGGATGTTACAGTCCCGGCATGAAATCTGACAAAACCCAAAGCGGATCCGTCATCACACCTGTCTTGCAGGATCTGGTGGATCGCGCTAAGCAAGAAAACACGCTTCGCAATCCCAGCATGGAATCAACACCATTGAAACCCGCTGCTCTGTATGAAGATGCAGGCGACGGATACAACAGCAACTTCACTTTCCCACAGGACTAATTTGTGGCAGGGCAGCGCTTAAGGCGTTGCCCTGTTTGTCAACTTTGAACGTGCTTGACTTAAGCGCGAGTGCCGATATCAAAAAAATCCGCCACCTCTTTCGTATAACCCTCAAGATCGAAGTCGGGCGTGCCTAACAGTTTGCCCGGCGCCGCATCAATGACGCCTCGCAGAGCGATTGCCATCGGACGAGTCGCGAAAGCGCGGAACTCACCGCTCCGCTGCCCTTCCAGGAAAATTCCTTCCGTTATCTCAAGGATCGGCTTCTCGGCAACAAGATCGAAAAGCATTTCTCCCCGCTTATTACGCGCGTACATCAGAATGCTGACCAACGCCAGCAATTCCTGCCGGTACCGGCCCATGAACTCCAGATTGGATTCGATATAGGCGCGCAATTTGCCCCGCGCCGATGTTTCACTCCGTATGCGCGTCGCGATGAAACTGCCCGCGATCTGGTACACCTCTTTAGCAATCTCCCTGACGAGTTCTTCTTTACCCGCAAAGTGATAGGAGATCACTCCCTTACTGATCCCGGCGCGCTGCGCGATTTGCGTGAGTGAAGCTCTCATGTAACCAAGTTCGGCGATCGTTTCGATGGCACAAGCGATAATCTGCTTCCGCCGAGCCGTTTCGATGAAAGAGGGACTGTCGGACCCCATGATCTCCCTATCGTGTTCTTATCTCATTCAGAGTCGAACGCCAGCAGTACGTTCCCAGCCTTGCCGCCATATTGCGAATATCCGGAGTTAACGAAAATCATGCCGCCAGCCACCACGGGACCGGCAACGTCCAATGATCCACCTTCGCCAGGCACGTGATTCACCGTATTGAAGGAGCGCTCGGTATCGAAATCCCACAGCACCGCGCCACTCGCACTGGAATAGGCTCGAATGTGGCCGTCGAGCGAGCCGGAAAAAACCGCCCCGGTAATCGCGCTTACCGCCGCCGATTGTGCTGGGCTGCAATGATCTCGATCACCGCAAACGGGCGGCGCCGCTTTCCAGACCAGCTTGCCAGACGAGACCGAATAAGCCGAAAGGCCGCCTCCGATGGCGCCATCTAGAGTAAGCTCCCTGGGGTCTTTCCCCTTTTTGAATACGACATCGGAAACCGCGACGTAGAAAAGATTGGTATCCGTGGCTGGTCCCCATTGAACTCCTCCCAAAGCGCCGCCCCTGCCTACTCGTTGCTGCCAAAGGACTGCCCCTTTGTCGTCCGGATCGATGGCATAGATCATGCCCGATTTCTGCCCAAGCAAAAGACAGCGCTTGCCCGAGGCCATCGTGACCAAAACCGGCGAGGAACCGAAGTCGAAATCCGGACCGATCCCGTTCTTGCAAGCGCCCACTCCCGGTTTTCCGCACGCGAAATTGTACACATCGCCGCCCGTAAATTGCTTTGACCAGAGTTGCTTTCCCGTCTCTATATCCAGCGCCAGAACCGCGTCGCTGGTCTTAGTCGCGGGATCGGAATAGTTGTCACCGGTTGTCACATAGATCGCGTGATGAACTGGGTCCAGAGTGGGCGAGGACCAGATGGGCGCACCGGACGGGCCGAAGACATCCGCACCTGCGTTCGTTTGGCCGCGAGGCGCGGCTTGCTCCTCGATCGTGTGACTTTGCCATATCAATTTGCCAGTAGCTGAATCAAGGGAACTCAGACTGCCCCGAAACGTGCAGCAGCGATAATTCGGGGCCAGCACCACAGCCTCCTCGTAAGACGAAAGCGGTACGTATAGACGCCCGTTTGCGTAGGCGGGCGTTCCGGTGATGAACCCGACCGGGTGATCCGTGACTTTGGTTTGCCACAACTCCTTGCCGGTAGCCAAATTTAGCGCGTGCGCAACACCGTTGACATCCCCGAAAAACAGCGCTTCCGTCGATCCTGCCTTCCCGATCGTGAGACCAGATCGAACGTTCTTTAGCTGAGTAGACCAATAAGTGCAGCCTGTTTTCGCATCCACCGACACAACCAGGCCACTGTCGGTTCCAAGATAAACGCGCCCCTGGTAAGCAACCGGCTGCGATCTCATCACCTTTGCATCCGCTACACCGAATGCCCATCTCAGTTTCAAATGCGGTATCGTTTCAACCGTCAAGCCGCTATCCGGCTGGTAGCGTTCATTCGCCAACCCTGCACCCCAATTGGTCCAACCAGGACCGGAATTCGGCGGCATCACTTTGCCTGCGGGGCAACTGTTCGACTTTGAAATCTCCAGTCCAGACGGAGTACCAGCGACGGAAAGCCAGCTCGCAACTTCGCTTCTCTCTTGCGCTGTAAGAGCGGAACCCTGCTGTTTCATCACCCCCGAATCCAAAGCATTCCTGATGAAAGCTGGCGAAAGCTGAACGAGAGCGCTGCGGTGTGGTACCCGGCTTAGGCCCTCCGCGTCGTGACACTGTGCGCAGTGCGTGCGATAAATCGCTGCGCCAGCAGGCTCCGTAGCCGCTGGACTGCGGCTGACAGAGAAAACGAAAAGGAGCACCACGGATTGGCCTACTAGCCTAATTGTTAACCGCATGGACAGATTATAGGTCTGGCGGTCAATCAATAGCAACAAGTTTCCGTATCCGTTAAACTGAACCTTCGGGAGTGCGAAAACAAACTACTTACAAAGACGTCGGCGTAAACATCGATGAAGCTGATCGCGCTGTGTCGCTGATTAAACGCCACGCTTCGAAGACCATCACCCCCGGCGTCCTGACCTCAATCGGCAGTTTCGGCGCAGGTTTTTCCCTGAACGGCTGGCGAGATCCTGTCCTGGTCAGTTCCGCCGATGGCGTCGGTACTAAGCTCAAAATCGCTTTCGCCACCGGTCGCCACGACACGGTCGGCGAAGATCTGGTAAACCACTGCGTCAATGACATCGCGGTTCAAGGAGCAAAGCCGCTCTTCTTCCTCGACTACTTCGCGGTAGGGAAGCTGGATGCCAAAGTCTGCGGAGATGTAGTCGCCGGCATCGCCCGTGGTTGTAAGAAGAACGGGTGTGCGCTGATCGGAGGCGAGACCGCCGAGATGCCCGGCATGTACACGGCTGGCGAATATGACTTGGCTGGGTTCATCGTCGGGGCGGTCGAGCGCAAGCGGCTCCTCACCGGGGTAGAAATTCAGCCGGGTGATGCCGTCCTCGGCTTACCGTCAAACGGACTCCACACCAACGGCTACTCCCTCGCCCGCCAGATCTTCTTCGAAGCCGCGGGCCATAATGTAAACGCTCAGCTGCCTGAACTCTCCAGGACCCTCGCCGACGAACTTCTGAAAGTTCACAAATCGTATCTGAAGCCGATTCAGGCGCTGCACGAAGCCAAGATCCTGAAGGGAGCCGCCCACATCACCGGCGGCGGTCTCACCGACAACGTACCTCGAATGCTCCCCGCCCATTGCGCCGTCGAAATCGATATTCACTCCTGGCCGGCCCAGCCCATTTTCGAAGTTCTCCGTAAGCTCGGCAACATACCCGAAGACGACCTCCGCCGCACCTTCAACCTGGGCATTGGAATGGTTTTGGTCGTCCCGGCCCGGAAGCTTGGGTTCGTTTCGCAGATTCTTAAAAAGATCCGGGAACCGTTCCACGAAATCGGGCGCGTCGTTGCACGCAAATCGGCCCGGAGCGTCAAGGTTATTTATCAGTGAGCCCTTCACGCCCCCGCCTCGGCATCCTGCTTTCAGGCCGAGGCTCCAACTTTGAGGCGATAGCGCGTAACGTCTCAGATGGAAAACTAGATTGCGAGATTGGGTTTGTTTTTTCAAATAAGCCGAATGCACCCGGCCTTGTACGCGCCCGCGAACTCGGTCTGCCCTGCGGCAGCATCCCCTCCGCCGGAATGGACCGGACCGAGTTTGATCGCCAAGTTGCTGATTTACTTGAGCAACACAGTATCGACCTGGTCTGCCTTGCGGGCTACATGCGTCTGCTGACCGGACAGTTCGTTTGGAAATTTCGCGGTAGGATCTTGAATATCCATCCGTCCTTGCTCCCGGCCTTTCCCGGTTTGGACGCTCAGTACCAGGCGCTGCAGCACGGCGTGAAGGTCTCCGGCTGTACCGTTCATTTCGTCGATGAGAACCTGGACAGCGGTCCGATTCTCCTTCAAGCCGCCGTTCCGGTCCTGGATAGCGATACGGTAGACACACTCTCCTTGAGAATTTTGACCGAGGAACACCGCCTTTACTCCGAGGCCATCGCCTGGGTTCTAAAAGGGAACTTCCAGGTTGAGGACCGCCGCGTCATCAAAACTTGAATCAGCAATGCTCAAATACCTGTTAGCTACCGTCGTTGCCGTAATCCTGATCGTCTTTGGGTTCGTTTGGTTTTCCGGCAAGAACGTCGCCTTGACGCTGTCAAAGCCTGTTACGGCAATCGGCAGCGCCACTCTTGTTAGCGTGCGGGCAGATGATCCGCACGGCACAAAATCGTTCTCTGCCGAACTGGAGCAGAACGGCCAATCCCAAGTCCTCTTCCAGGACAGGACCAAATCCCGCCAGCCGACCCGCATCTTTTCTTTCCTCGCCGGCAAGAAGCAAGCCGGTTTCCTGAACGAAGGCTCCGCCAAGCTGATCCTGAAGGCGAAATCGAATGACATGTGGGGCGAGACGGCGACGATATCGCAGGATGTCCAGGTCATCTTGAAACCACCGACGATCGTGGCCGATGGCCGCCAGCACTATATCAATCAGGGCGGAGCCGAACTGGTCACGCTGGACCTGGGCGGCAATTGGACTGATGCCGGTGTGCGGGTGGGCAAATATTCGGCTGGAACGTTTGCTATGCCCGGCCAACCTGAGAACAGCAATCACCGGTTCTCACTCTTTCCCTACCCGTGGGACGTTCCGCCAGACACGATTCCGCTCGCTTTCGCCCGGAACGATGCTGGAACGGAAGTCACGACCACCTTCTGGGTAAGAGTGTTCCCGAAAAGCTTCCGGAAGAGCAACATCGAATTACACGACAACAATCTTCAGAAGGTGGTCGGCGAACTCGACCCCGATGGCAGCGGAAGCCTGATTGACCGCTTCGTCAAGATCAACCGCGAGATGCGGAAGGCGAACACCCAGACCATCTACAACCTCCGCAACAACACGGAGCGCCGCATCCTTTGGTCAGGTCCATTCATTCCGATCAAGGGTACCCGCGAATCGTACTTCGCCGATGATCGGAGCTACTTTTACCAGGGCAAGAAAGTGGATGAGCAGATTCATCTCGGCTTCGATCTTGCACAAACCCGGAACATGCCCGTTACCGCTGCTAATTCAGGCAAGGTGATCTACGCGGACCGCCTCGGCATTTACGGCAACTGCGTCATTCTCGACCACGGCTATTCGCTACAGACTCTTTACGGCCACATGAGCAAGATTGACGTGAAAGTAGGCGACATGGTCCAAAAGCAGGGGCATCTGGGCGTAAGCGGCGCGACAGGCATGGCCTTTGGCGACCACGTCCACTTCAGCATGCTGATCGCCGGTGTTCAGGTGAATCCTATCGAGTGGTGGGATGAGCACTGGATCAAAGATCGTATCCTGAGCAAGATCGGCTCGGCACAGGACATGGCTGCGGCACCCTCAGAACCGGTACATCAACCGCGCGCTACCGCTGCGAAGCGGCGCAATCGCCGTACCCGAAAATAGTCCGGCGAAGTCAATCACGTTTAGGCGATTCGTCACGTTGTCGATTTCGCCTTGAAGCTGTAAAGACGACTTCTCGTGCTTCCACAGATCGACACCCGCATTCAAATCGAGCGAGAAATTGGGGCGCACCCGCCCGCCATCGAGATTCAAGCGGGCGACGATCTGTCGTCCATACTCCGCTTCAAGATCGCTGACGCTAGCATAGTTACCTAACTCGACCGGAAGCCCGCTCCCGTATTGCGCGTCCGCCGATACCCAGACCCGTGGACTGATTTGATAGCGCCCGCGGGCTCGGGCCGTATTCCGTTGATCCTGTGTGATGGGAAAGCTGGAGTTTGCCGCAAGGACGCTGCCCGCGTCGCTCCCTAGAAACAGGCCGCCGACTACCGGCAGTTGAGAAACTCCCCGCATATTCGAATAGCTGAGAAAGCCCGATAGCTTGCCCCATCGCGGCAGATCGAGCTTTATGTCTACGCCCCGGATCTGCGCGCTTCGGAACGCAATCGGAAAGCTAATCCCAGTATTGAGAAAGACATCGTCATCCGCGAAGTTCGCGAACGAACGCCTGTAGAAGCTGAGATCGAGCCGAGCCTTTTTCGCGATACCTTGTGTCAGGCCCGCCTCGATGTAATTGCCGCGAGAAGGCACAACCGGAATGCGCAGAACCTCGGGATTTAACTGATCCACCTGAGGCGAACTGGCAAGCAGCAGGTTTTCTGTCGCCGGCGTCTGGAATACGCGGTCATAAGAGAAACGCAGAATCAGGTCGGCTTTCGGGACGTACCAAGCCACGCCTAAACGCGGACTGAAAGCATGGTCGTTCACCGCCAACGAATAATGGTCCCAGCGCATTCCGGCGCTCAACGTTAGATTGCCGTAGTGCATCGTGTCCTGCGCAAACAGCGACTGTTCCCGGTCTAGCCGGTGATCCGAAAAGTCAAACAAAGCTGGAGTCCCGGGGTCGAAGACCGCTGGATCGGTGATCTGATATTGCAGCGCTTCGCTCACCGGTGAATAGATGGCATCGCCGCCAAACTTAAGGTCGTGGCGCTTCTTCTGAACCGACAGATTCGTGTTCAAGTAGCTGCGCCGGAAGCCGCGCTGCTGAGCCGCAATAATCGGGGTTGCGAAGGGATTCGACCAGAGATTCGCCGAGAGATCTTCTACCGAGGCTCTAACATTCAACAGCATGTCAGGTGAAAGCACGTGACTCCATCCGATCTGGCCCGAGTCTTCCGGCGTAGTGCGATCCTGCCTTTGACTGGCCGCCTGTTGCACGTTTTCATTTGGAACTTCAAAGCGCGCGTCACTGCGGCGAACAGAAAGGAAAATGCGATCTGAGTTCCCGAGATCCTGATCGTAAGAAACGCCGAAGCTACCGAGTGTTCCGCTGTTGGTAAAGTTCCCCAGCACCGGCGGGTCAAGATAACGGTCCGTGCGGCTGCCGGAACCGTCAAGCGTCAACGAGCTATGTGTCCAACCATAGGAACCCGACAGAGCGCCCGTCTGTGTATCGAAGCTTCCGCCACCGAGTTCCGCCGATCCATGGAATCCAGGGGTCATATCGCGGGCAGTTGTCACTTCGATAACGCCCCCGAGTTTGCGGCCGTACTCCGCTGGATAATTGCCCGTGAGCACGGTCATCTCGCTCACGTCGTTTGTCTCAAGTCCTGGAGCGAAGCCCGGAGACTGGTTCTCTTCCATTGGCATCCCGTCCACTACAAACTGCGTCTGATATTCAGAACCGCGCGGGTGCAAAACGCCGTTCGCCTCAAATAGCCAACCCGGCTGCATATTGATAAGGTCTAGTACGCCACGCCCTGGAGTAGCGGGCTCTTCCTCCCGAAGTTGCTGCGATCCGATTGCATAATCGACGCCTGTGCGATGCGGGTCAAGGAGCGTAGCACTGTCCTTCACTACGACCTCAGTAGAAGCCGCCGCGATGGTAAGTTGTACGTGCACGTCCTTCGGCACGGCGGAGCGGATCTCTACGAGCGAGGAGTACGGAGTGAACCCGGCATGATCCACGGTGAGGCGATACACGCCCATTGCAAGATGGTGAAAAGCGAACCGGCCATTATCGCTGGTTTTCGTGTTGCGCTCGGTTCGGGACGATTCGCTCACCAGGGAAATGGACGATGGCAGCGGAAGGCCGCTCGGATCGGAAACAGTGACGCGCAACTCGCCGTTTTGGACTTGCGCAAAGGCGGCCTGACAAAGCGCCAGAACCAGAAGCAGCCATTTACGTGGAAGAACATACATCTAGAGTCATTCTGGCATTTCGATATGCTATGGGCGTGTCAACAAGCGACTCCTGCAGTTCTTCACGCCGTTCGTTCTTAGCTGCTCTCGCTGCAACGCCTCTTGTCCTCGGCGCGGCGAAGAAACACATTCCCATCGGACTGGAACTTTACTCGGTCCGCGACGAATTGAAGAAAAATCTGATGGGTACCGTCCAATCCGTCGCGAAGATGGGCTACGAGTGTGTGGAATTCTTCTCTCCATACTTCGACTGGACTCCCGAGTACGCCAAGGAGGTTCGCAAGAAGATCGACGATCTCGGCATTCGTTGCTACTCGACTCACAACAGCTTGGCCTCGTTTACTGGTGATGGCTTGACAAAAGCAATCGAGCTAAACAAGATACTGGGGACGAAGTTCATCGTTCTCGCGCACCCCGGCAATGTAGAAGGCATCGATGGCTGGAAGCATGTTGCGGAGGTGTTGGATCAGGCCAACAACCGCATGAAGAAGGACGGCTTGCACGCCGGATATCACAACCACGATCTGGAATGGAAACCGGTAGACGGACAGAAGCCGATTGAAATATTGGCTACGAACACGGACAAGAGCATCATGCTGCAGCTGGACGTCGGCACCTGTGTCGAAACCGGCAATGATCCCGTTGCGTGGATCGAGAAGAACCCGAGCCGCATCCGGTCTTTGCATTTGAAAGACTGGTCGCCGCAAAAAGGCTACCGCGTCCTCTTCGGCGAAGGCGTCGCGCCATGGAAAAAGATTTTTGCCGCCGCCGAGAGCGTAGGAGGGGTTGAATACTACCTGATAGAGCAAGAGGGCAGCGACTATCCTGAATTAGAAACAGCCGAACGGTGTTTGATGGCCTACAAAGACATCCATGGCTGAGGCAACACCCCCGAGCCTTCATCTGATCGGCAACACGCCGCTGGTGCGGTTGACTGGATTCGATACAGGACTTTGCGAGTTATTCCTCAAGTTGGAGTCGCAGAACCCGGGCGGGTCGATCAAAGACCGCAT
>JALYVD010000135.1 GCA_030853405.1 Acidobacteriota bacterium
GCGATTCGAGCGCAGGATCAGCCCGCAGCAAACGAACAGATTCTGCTTTCAATCAATTATCGGAGGGCTTTGCTTTGAACCACCTCACCGGGCACTCAACTCAAAAGTTGTTTTGGACAAGAGTGACTCCTATTCAGAGCTGGAGCACGGACGCTATATCCGAATCGCCGTAAGGACACCGGACGAAAACGCCCGCCTGATTCAAGGGCTCGAATCGATATGACGCTACTTAAGCGAACACTTGCCGCCATTCAGCCAATTGATCCCAAGTGGCTGACGCTTGCCGAAGCCCGACAGCTCGAATTGACCAAGCCTCCGGGCAGCCTGGGACGCCTCGAAGAAATTGCCAACCGCTGCGTAGCCATTTTCGGCAGCTTATCTTTCCACGTCGATAAACCTCGTATCGTCCTATTCGCCGCCGATCACGGCGTTTGCGCGGAGGGCGTCAGTGCCTATCCCCAGGCCGTCACAGCGCAGATGGTTCTGAACTTTCTACGTGGTGGCGCCGCCATCAACTGCCTCGCGCGAACGGCCGGGATCGACCTCAAAATAGTGAATGCCGGAATCGCCGGGCCGCTGCCGCACATACCCGAGTTGCTCGACCGATGCACCGCGCGAGGAACGCGGAACTTTTGTGTAGCTCCCGCGATGACGGCGAACGAAACCGCGGAAGCCATAGAAGCTGGTATCGAGATAGCGGAACTAGCCGTTGCCGACGGCTGCAATCTTCTCGGCTTCGGCGAGATGGGAATCGGCAACACGACCGCCGCCAGCGCATTGACTGCAGCGATGACGGGTCTGAGCGCCTCGGCTGTAATTGGACGAGGCGCCGGCGCGGACGATGATTGCCTCAAGCGAAAAGCAGCCGCAGTCGAACGTGCTCTCACGCTGCACTCAGCCCATCTCGACGATACCTTAGAAATGCTCGCGTGCATCGGAGGTCTGGAAATTGCCGCGATGTGTGGATTCTGTCTTGGAGCCGCCGCACAACGGATACCGGTGCTCACAGACGGGTTTATTGCAACCGCAGCCGCCGCGATCGCCGTGCGCCTGCATCCGGCAGTCAAGGATTATCTCTTCGCAGCCCATGCTTCTGTCGAGCCGGGCCATCAACCTCTACTCGATTTTATTTGTCAGAAGCCGATCTTGCAATTAGGGATGCGTCTCGGCGAAGGAACTGGAGCGGCGCTGGCGATTCCTATTGTGCAGAGCGCCGCAGCCGCGTTCACGGGCATGGCCACGTTCTCTTCGGCAGGAGTTTCCGATGCGGTGCAGCCCGTGATCCAGACATGAAATCGTTGGTTGCGGCCTTTGCGTTCTTGACGCGAATCCCTGTCCCGTCAAGGATTGCGATTGGACCCGAGGATGTCGGGGGATCGGCTAAATGGTTTCCTCTCGTGGGCCTTTTCCTAGGCTGCGTTCAGGCGGCACTCGCTCTGGCATTGCGCCCCGTTCTTCCCCGCGCCGTAATCGCTGTTCTGCTTGTGACGCTCGAAGCCTTCCTCACAGGCGCGCTGCACATGGATGGGCTGGCGGACACCGCCGACGGCTTGGGAGGTGGACGCGACCGGGAACACGCCCTCAGCATCATGCGCGACCATGCGATCGGCAGCTACGGAGCAGTAGCTTTAATTCTGCTGATCGGACTTAAGGTGACGGCGATCACCTCGCTCCTGACGCATCCATCCTGGTGGGTGTATCTACTGCTTGCCCCTTTACTGGGACGATGGGCCGTTCTGCCGCTGACTCGCTTTATCCCGTACGCGCGAGACGCCGGTTCGGTGGTTGACCACATGCGGACAGGCGAACTGATTTGGGGAACCGTGATGACAGCAATCGCATGTGTAGGGTTGGGACGCCTGTCCGGTCTTATCTGCTGGGCGGCAGTGATCGTCGGCGCCGCGTTGTTCGGCCGTTATTGCCGAAGAAAGATCGGCGGGATTACCGGCGATACGCTCGGAGCCAACGTACAACTGTGCGAGGGTATCGTGCTCCTCGCCGGGTTGATCCTTTCGTGATCAGCGCACAAACTGATTCACGTAATCTTCACCCAGACCCACGTCCACATAGTGCTTCCTGCACATATCGATCTTGATGAAGACATCTTCAAAACCCGTGTGATTGCCTTCTTCATCGACGTAATACATACAGCCTGAGATGTTGAAGAACGTGATCATCTCTTCAATGTCCGCATCTACTGTGAGCGTGTGTGTCTCGCCAGGCGGTTCGAAGACATAGTCGCCGGCACGTGCCACCCAGTCGTGCTCCAAATATCGCCACGATCCTTTAATCACGTAACCGTGCACTGGCCCCGGATGCCGATGACGGCTTAAAATACCAGCACGTCTTACCCTTAACAGGTTGCACCACTGGCCACTCAGCGTATTGAGCATGAGAGGCCGAAACCAGACGTTGGGCGCTTGAGGAACCCACACGCGTTCGTCTTCGGGAATCGCCGTGGTGACGATCTGCGCTGGAGATTGGAAATGTGTCGTTTGCGAGTCCATAAGTAGAAGACTTTCAGGCTGCGGAGTAGCCGCCGTCTACCGGAATGATCGCACCAGTCATGAACGAGGCAGCTTCGGAAGATAAGAATAACACCGCCGCCGCGACCTCTTCCGGCCTTCCCCAGCGGCCAATGGGAGTCCGCAAGACCAACTGCGCCGACCGTTCCACATCGTTCTGAAGTGCCTCCGTCAGCCGGGTCGAGATCCAACCGGGAGCTACCGCGTTCACCCGAATTCCGTCAGCCGCCCAAGCGATCGCCAGAGATCGCGTGAGCTGCGAGACTCCGCCTTTGCTCGCGCTATAAGCGGGCACCCGAGCGCCACCGAAGAAACTGAGCATGGACGCAATATTCACGATACAGCCGCTTGCCTTCACGAGTCTCGGATGCGCGGCCATGCACATCCGCATCGCCCCAACAAGATTGACGTCCAGCACGTGGCTGAATACGTCGAGATTAAATTCCTGGTCCCGCCGTATGATTCCAGCGCAGTTCACCAGGACGTGCAACTCAGGGATCGTCTCCAAGAGCTTATCGACGGCTGCATTATCCGTCACGTCAAGCGATTCGGTACGAATTCCCGGCTTCATTGGCTCATCGGAAGGGAGCCCTACAGCGACAACCGAAGCGCCGGAACCAAGGAATGCATGGGCGACAGCCAGACCAATTCCACTTGTGCCGCCGGTTATCAGCGCGATCTTGCCTGAGAAATCAAACGTCAAGTTCTTGAACCTTACGGGCCATTGTAGCGGTGAATTGAATGGGCGCAAATCTGGTGAGGAAAGCCATCAGCCCGTTCAGCTTACCCGCGACCACCAGCGGCTGGCCGCGCTTCATAGCCTGGTATCCGATCCTTGCCACTTCCGCCGCGCTCATCGCATGGCCGCTACTGAAGAGTTTAGTTTTCGTCATGCCCGCGCGCTTGACGAAATCTGTGTTTGTCGGACCAGGGCATAAGACCGTTACCGTTAGTCCGTGATCGCGAGCCTCATTGTGAAGCGCCTCCGAGAATGAAACCACATACGATTTTGTGGCGTAGTAAACGGCCATGAGTGGCCCGGGTTGGAACGCCGCAGTGGACGCAACGTTCAGGATGCGGCCACGTCTACGCTCGATCATTCCAGGGAGAAACAGGCGTAAGAGATGCGTCAACGCGGCAATGTTGACCTGAAGCATTTCCATCTGTTCCGTCTCGCTCAACTCCCAGAAACGGCCCAGCAGCCCGAATCCGGCATTGTTGATAAGAATCTCAACATCGGAATGGAATGCGCTGGTCTCTTCGAATATTTCGCGCGGGGTCGAGGGATCCGACAGATCCTTAGCCAGTACATGGACGGTCCGGCCAGTTGTTGATCTTAGATCGGAAGCGATCGCCTGAAGCGCATTCTCCGATCGGGCGACGAGCACAACGTCATATCCCTCACGCGCACATTCATAGGCAAACTCACGTCCGATACCGGAAGATGCTCCCGTGACGATGGCAGTTGGCATGGCTAAACGATTGTGTCATTTCCTTCAAGGCCGTGTTATTTTGGAAGTTACCTCACGGGCTCTTAGCTCAGTTGGTTAGAGCGCTTCCTTGACACGGAAGAGGTCGGATGTTCGAGTCATCTAGAGCCCACCATCTTTTCCGTTTTTTCAGCTTCTTTCCCGTCTGATTCCTGCTACGTTGGAAGGAATGTTGACCACAGCGAGCAAGCGTATCGCGGCCCCCACGCGCCTTCTTTACGGCCCCGGTCCTTCCATGGTAGATCCGCGGGCTTACGAGGCGATGACGCAACCGGTGCTCGGGATTCGAGACGCGTACTTCCTGGAGATCGTGAACGAGATCCGCTCCGGCTTGCGTCAGGTCTTCGGCACGGCGAATCACATGACGTTCCCCGTCCCGGCAAGCGGCAGCGGCGCCATGGAAGCGGCGGTGGCCAACTTCGTCTTACCCGGATCCAAATTTGCAGTCTTCGCAGCCGGACACTTCGCGAATCGAATCAGCATCATGGCCAAACGTCAAGGCGCAATCGTCGTACGATGCGAGAAGCCCTGGGGCGAGGTGTTTAGCGAGGAAGAAGCCAGCGAGTTCATTGACCGCGAGAAGCCGGACCTCGTCGCGTTCGTGCAAGCCGAAACCTCGACGGGAGCGTATCAGAGCGGACGCGCCATTGCACCCGCCGCAAAACGCGCGGGAGCGCTGGTGATTGCCGACACAGTCACATCGCTGGGAGCCATGCCGGTCGAACTCGACAGCATTGGAATCGATATTGCCTTCAGTTGTTCGCAGAAAGGCCTGAGCTGTCCCGCTGGATTATCACCGGTTTCGACTTCTCCGAATGCCTGGGAGTGGCTGTCGAGACGAACGGATAATCTGGCAACCTGGTATCTGGATCTGAAGTTGATGGCGACGTATTTCGAACCGCCGCATGTTTACCAGCACACGCCATCGCCGCCGCTTTACTACGCCATGCATCAGGGACTTGCGGTGATCGAAGAAGAGGGCCTCGAAAACCGCTGGAAGCGTCACCGCCGCGCGAGCGAACGCCTGGCGAGTGGTCTAAATAATTTGGGTTTTGAGTTACTGGTGAAAAATCCGGCGGACCGCATATGGCATCTGACGACAGCCATTCCGCCGACGGGCACGGACGAAGCGGCGCTGCGCCAAAAGCTGGTCGATAGGTTCGATATCGAAATCGCATCGGGACTTGGACAGCTTGCAGGTAAAGTTCTGCGGATCGGCGTCATGGGTCCGCTGGCGACTGATCAGAACGTCGATTTACTTCTCAACGCCCTGAAAGATTGTCTGTAGAGCCATGTCCTCGGATTTTGTCGTTCATCTCGGACTCTGCCAGTTACAGCTACTGAAAGGCGACATCACAGCAATCGCGGTCGATGCGATCGTAAACGCCGCAAATTCCGAACTTGCGGGCGGCGGCGGCGTCGATGGAGCCATTCACAATGCGGGAGGACCGCAGATCATGGCCGAATTGGATCAGATTCGGGCACAGATAGGCCGCTGTGAACCCGGGCACGCGGTGGTGACCGGAGCCGGTAATCTGCCGGCGAAGCAGGTCATTCATGCAGTGGGTCCTCGATTCCGTGATGGGAAGCATGGTGAACCCGAGTTGCTGGCCTCCTGTTATTCCGAAGCGTTGAACCTTGCCGCCGGACTCGGGTTGAAGACAATCAGCTTTCCATCCATCAGTACAGGCGTCTACGGATATCCGATAGCGGAAGCATCGGTGGTTGCCGTCGAGACGGTAGCGAACTGGTTGAAGGAACACGCCGAGCCAATACGAATCATCAAGCTTGTGCAATTCAGCGAAGCCGATCACGAAGTGTATCGCCGCCATGCCCAGACGGTGCGCGGCGCTATGGCTGCAAGTCAATAACAGCTAGAATGTAAGTTATTTGAATGCAAGTTTTGGATGCCGGCCCGAATAAATATCTTTTGCTTGAACTAGACCCCGAGTTCATTGGCAACATTGCACGTCAAGCGGGCTTTGAATTCAAAATCGACGACCAGCGAAGGGTACTTTCGCTCGACTTGGCCGCTACAGACCGGCAAGCGCCGCTGCTCTTATTTGATGCCGCCGATCCTGGCAACTTGGGGTGGTTCTCGCGATGCCAATTCTATGTCGATGGCTCTTCCGGTATGGTTCTGCAGACGCCCTTGTCGCTGGCGAATCAGCGTGACAGGTATGGCAAAACCGTTCCGCACGCGGTTCGTCTGCAGATCACAAAAGAATTGCCGGGTACTTTCAGAATGCCCGGTCGGCAACCGGTAAACGAGCAGGTCATCTACGCGGTACTTCTACAACTCCTCAACGCACTGCTGAACACGGGCGTGGGCGTTTGCGGCGGCCCGACCGTGAAGCCGTTGGCCGGACGCACCGAGAAATTCGGGCCTAAGAACTGACAACGTGTTTGCGCACGGTCAGGCTCTCCAAAAACTCCCGGTCTAGCTCATAACCAAACCCCGGTGCATCGGAGACATGAATCGTTCCTCGCGTTGTCACTTCGACCGGCGGTTCGATGATGTCTTTTTTCCAGTAACGGCGGCTCGCGGACACATCGCCTGGCAATACAAAATTCGGCAACGTGGAAAGCGCGATGTTGTGCGCCCGTCCGATGCCGGACTCAAGCATTCCGCCGCACCACACTGGAATGCCTGCCGTTTGGCAAACATCATGTACTTTTTTAGCTTCGGCGAAACCGCCCACGCGGCCCAGTTTAATGTTGATGATACGTCCGGCCTGTAACCGGATCGCTTGCTCCGCGTCATGCGCCGAGCGTATGCACTCATCCAGACAGATCGGCGTGTCCAATTTACTTTGCAGGACGGCGTGATCGATGATGTCGTCATGAGCAAGTGGTTGCTCAATCATCATCAGGTAAAACTCATCGAGCTTTTTCAGGTGGGTGATGTCGTTCAGCGTATATGCCGAGTTCGCATCCGCCATTAGCTTTATCCCGGGAAATCGCTCACGCACCTGGCGTATGACTTCAACGTCCCAGCTGGGCTTAATCTTGATTTTAATCCGCTGATAGCCGGCGTCCACTTCTGTCTGAATTTTCTCAAGCAACTGTTCAACGCTGTTTTGAATACCGATCGAAACGCCGCACGGAATCTCCCGCCTTGCGCTTCCGCCAATCGTCTTCCACAGCGGCTCGTTATTAATGCGCGCTTGCAGATCCCATACCGCGGCTTCGACACCACCGCGCGTCATGTTATGCCCGCGTATGTGCGCAGTCCGGGCCGACACTTCGCCCGGCCAGGCAAACTCGTAATTCAAAACTCGTGGAACGACATAGTCGATCAAGAGAGGCCAGATCGAACCGGTCCACTCTTCGTTATAGAACGGATTTTCACCAGCCGTGACCTCACCCCAACCGCAGATTCCGTCGGCACAAGCTTCTACAAGAACGATGTCGCGCGCATGGGTCCGGCCGAAACTGGTCTCGAAGAAATGCACCAGCGGCATCCGAATGTGCCGTAGAACAATTCGATCTATTTTGATTGCCATTCGCCTAGTAAGTATGTTCCCGCATTGATGGTTTTCTGGAAGCCAATGACAGCGAGACCATCTCGGAAGTGCGTGTCAAACTGCTCGCCAATTTCCGATTGAATCGTACGCGCCCGGTGCGAATCGCTTTGCCGCAGCTGTGCGATATCGGCCGGAACTGAAATGGAAGCCTGCTGCAACGGTTGTTGGTGCGGCAAATTCTCGCACGCCGCCTCCACGCGCGAAGACCGAATCCACCACTCCGCAATCAGGCGATCCGTCGGCAAGCCACCATGCAGATGACTGCTGGTTTTTCCGTACTGGTTATGAACATAGCGGCGCACTATTGCGCCCAACCGTTCGATGTTGAAAAAGGCATTCTTAATTTCGAGCGGGTCGAAGGTCCACTCGATCAGATCGATTCCTTCGGCAAGAGCAAACTCCCGTTGTTTGAGCTTCATCTTGCGTCCCAGGCCGCTGTTCCGGTATTCAGGAAGAACCCCGAGCATGTGGCTATGCAGATAGGGCTTCCCACCGGCTTTCAATCCAGGAATGCAAAGGCAAAACGCAGCCATTTTCGTTCCGTCGAATGCGCCTAAAACCTGCCCTCCGATTTTGCTCGCGACGACAAACAGTCTGAGCGGAAGAAGTTCTACGTCCTCAAATCCCCAGATGACCTGCTGGATTCTGACCGTCTCGGCAAACTCGTCGTGAGTCTTAAGCTGATGAATTTCTATCGCCATAATCAGACGCGCCAGTAATCGCCGCGCCAGTTCTTGATGGCATCCTTGATCTGCTTTTTAGTTAGCTTCTCATTTAGCGTGCGTTCGGCAAGCGCCGGCAGCTCTGCGTCGGGAGCGAACCGCAATGCAACTAACTGGGATTCGCTCAACTCTGGAATGCGAGGCCGAATAGAATCGGGTAAATACGTAGCCAGGCGGAGCCGCTCCTCCAGACGAATGACGCGATCCTGCACCTTCGCTGAATAGATTCGCGCCTTTAAGGCCGTAAACAGGATTAGAAAAACTGCAATCGCCAGAACAGCCGAATCCGTACCGGGGTGACGAATCACGTGAACGATTGTCCAGATAAACAATAGGAACGCGACAGGGATCAGAAAAAAATGGAACGTTGGATCGAGACGGGTGTGATTGCTTCTCGTTCGGATTTCTTGGCGCATGGAACAGTCTCTCACATGAGGCGACTGCTTCTGGGAAGCGCCGGGCGTCTGAGCAAAGGGCTCTCTGAGCATGGCCGATATACGGGCCACTCGCTCGCGCACGCCCGGGTCGGGTTCTGGCCGGACAAGTCCGGTATTTACTTTTGCAGCTTAGAAACTTGCGCCATCAGGTTAGCTATGTCTTCCCTCAAGGTTTTGACTACATCGCTAAGTTTAGGCGTAAAGAAGGTCCCATCGACCTCGTCCAGTTTCACATCAGTAGGCGTATTCGTTTTCTCCTGTTCACCATTTGTTAAGTCGTCTTACGTACTCTCGGATCGTCGATCTCTCAACCGAATGGATTCAAACCGCTTCCATCGCCGTCATCGCTACCGTCTCCCAGAGGAATTCCAGGAAGTCCGGAGCCAGTACTTGGATCGAAGCCTACAGGCAGATCGGATAGCACGATATCGACTGAAAAACTGATGGCGAATTCGCCTAATTCCCGAAGAATTCCATCGGTGTTGGAGCCATCGGGAGGCGATCCGATGGCAACGGCATTCGGGATCTCGATCGTTTCGCCGCCCGGGCCATCGGGACCCAAATCGTTTGGGGTTGGAATGCTGTCCTGGCTGTCCGATCTGGGCGCCGGCGCTGAATCATGCAGAATGTCCATGATGCCGGCGGTGATGGTAAAACCCGTTCCAAATCCGAGCAAGGCGGCGCCGACGGGCAACACCCAAACAGGTGCGGTACTCGCCAACGCGATCCCTATCAGAACTGCCCCGGCCCCGGCTGCCGCAGTGCCGATGGCTTCTCCACCGGAAAACTTGTCTTGAACATGTAGAATACTTCCGTCATCTACTACCGTCGTCGGCGCATTCACAAGAGAGGGAGCCATGAATTCGGATATCACGATCAAATGCACATGATCAGAGACTTTCAAAATCTAGGCGGCTCCACTCCGGGCCGCGCGTTAATGCAACTCGGAGACATGCGGCCGGAAGCCCTCGCAGCTCCCCTGCATGGGAATTAGCATCCGATCTCGGAGAAATGAAATTTTCAACGGCAGCACGCTCCCTGGAAGCCGAACTCGCAGGTTTCTCCAATCCGGAAAAAGCCACCGGTATGGCGCGTTTCTTCAAAACAGGCAAAGGCCAATATGGCGAAGGCGACCTCTTTCTCGGCGTCAGCGTGCCAGTTCAGCGCAAAATCGCACTGAGATACCCGGCGCTGTCACTCAAAGACGTTGAGCATCTCCTCAAATCCGCCTATCATGAGCATCGTTTCACCGCGCTCGAAATACTGGTTGCGCAGTATGAGCGCGGCACGCCGGAAGTCCGCGAGGCCGTCTTCGAGTTTTATTTAGCCCACACCGCTTGCATCAACAATTGGGATCTGGTCGATACCTCGGCGCCTTACATTGTGGGCGAGCACGTCGCCCAGTCTTCAAGAGAAGTGCTGCATCGCGTTGCCGTTTCCGAAAGCCTGTGGGAGCGCCGGATCGCCATCGTCTCCACACTCGCGCTGATCAGGAAAGGCGACGTCGAGGAAACGTTCCGCATCGGCGAAAAGCTGCTGTCCGATAAACACGATCTTATTCACAAGGCCGTAGGTTGGATGCTGCGCGAAACGGGCAAAGTGTCTCGCGGTTCGCTCCTGGAGTTTCTGCACGATCACCACGCGAAACTCCCCCGCACCGCCTTGCGCTACGCGATCGAGCGATTCACCCCGGATGAACGCACCAGGCTCATGAAAGGCGAAAAGCTAGCGGGCGATTTTCAAAACAGCCGTCCCCGATAATAGAAGCTCATGCAAGCTCATCTGGTGTGCTTCGCGCCCGATTGCCGGACGAAGTACGCGTTATCGGAAGTACTGTATCAATGCCCACGCTGTGGAGGACTCCTCGAAGTCGATTACGATTGGCAGTCCGCGAATCCCGCGCCGTGGAAGGAACTCTGGCGCGAACGACGCATGGACAACTCGCCGCTGAATCAAAGCGGTGTCTGGCGTTATCGCGAGATGCTGCCCTTCGACGAGGACACTTCAGACGTGGTTACGCTGCGCGAAGGAAGTACACCGCTGCTCGATGCGCCACGCGCCGCCGAGTACGCCGGTCTCGAACGTATCACGTTTAAGCATCAGGGCTTCAACCCCACGGGCTCCTTCAAAGACAACGGGATGACTTGCGGCGTTTCGCAAGCCAGGCGTCTGGGAAAGCGCGTGGTCGCGTGCGTCTCAACCGGGAATACATCGGCGTCGATGGCGGCTTACGCCAGCGCGGGCGGACTCCAGCCCGTCATCTTCCTGCCGCACGGCAACATTTCTTTCGGGAAGCTAGCCCAGGCGCTTGAATACGGCGCGCTTACGCTACAAGTCGAAGCCAACTTCGACGAAATTCTCGCGCTGGTGCGCCTGGTGGCCGAACGCGCAGGCGTCTACCTTCTCAACTCAATTAATCCCTTCCGGATTGAGGGACAAAAAACAATGGCGATCGAAATGGCCGATCAACTCGACTGGGAGGTCCCGGATTGGGTGGTTATGCCGGGCGGCAATCTCGGAAACGCTTCCGCTTTCGGTAAAGGATTTTTGGAGTTGCACAAGCTCGGTTTCATTGACCGGCTGCCAAGGATCGCGGTGATTCAGGCCTGCGGGTCTGCGCCATTTTACGACTATGTGAGGGCGCCCGAACCGAGAGATTTCGCGGCGGTCATGAAGCCCGAGACCCTCGCCACCGCGATTCGGATTGGGAATCCGGTGTCCTGGTCCAAAGCTTTCTCCGTTCTGGAGCAAACAAAGGGAGTGGTGGAATCGGCCAGCGAACAGGAGATTGCGGATGCAAAGGCCGTGATCGGCGCGGCCGGAATCGGATGCGAGCCGGCCTCCGCCGCAACTCTCGCCGGAATACGAAAACTAACTGCGGCGGGAGTCATACAGCGCAGCGAGCGGGTGGTCGCCGTCCTCACGGGAAACGTGCTGAAAGATCCGGACTACATTTACCGCTATCACACGGGCCAGCTTAAGACGCCAGGCGGCGAAGAGATCGTCTCGCGATTCGGTAACGCGCCGCGGCTGGTAGAAAACGATCCAGACAAGGTGATTACCCTGCTAAAAGCGGTCTGAGGATTTCACCAGCGATTTTTGCTGCCGCCAAAGTCCCGTTGCTCTCGTCCGCCGCCGCCACCGCCGGAACGTTCGCGGTGCTCGGGGGGACGGGCTTCATTCACCACCAGGGCCCGGCCCAGTAAGGCTCGTCCATTACAGGCTTGAATCGCCTGGTTCGCGGCTGCGCCATCGTTGATTTCGACGAATCCGAACCCGCGCGGTTCTCCGCTTAAACGGTCGCGAAGGAGGTTGACGCTGTCCACATGGACTCCCGCTTCTTCAAAAAACGCCTGTAAATCGGCGTCAGTGGCCTTGTACGGTAGGTTCCCCACGAAAAGCCTCATCGCTTTTGCCCTCTTTAGAACTCTATACTGCCATAGATGAAACAAACGTGGCGCCCCGGCTAAACGGTTCAGCGAGGCAGAATCAGTCCGCCCAATTTGTCCTGCTCATTCGCCGTGCGCCTGATGAAACGGGCGGTGAAATTCTCGGTTCGCCTCAATCCAGAGGCGACGTTGTAGAGAACGATCCGTTCAGTGGAACGCAAAAAGCCAGTTGTAATCAACCGCCGCACCGCCGCCACGCAGGCTCCCGTTTCCGGCGCGGCAAACAGGCCCTCGAGTTTGGCTAAAAGCAGCGTTTCGTCCAGCATCTCCTCATCCGAAACTGCGATGGCTGCGCCTCCACTTTCTCGAAGAGCCCGTAGAACCAAAAAGCCAAGGACGGGTTGAGGATCTCGCATTTCCGAGGATAGGGCGTGCGGATTCGGCCACCGCACGCATTTTTCGGCACTCGATTCAAACGCTTGCACAATAGGCGCGCAGCCGGCCGATTGCACCGCGATCATTTTAGGGAGCTTACTTCCGATCCAGCCCAACTCCTGGAGTTCTCCGAACGCTTTCCATATCGCCGCCGGCGCCAGCCCGTCTCCGCATGGACAAACAATGGCATCGGGCGCTTCCCAGCCAAGTTGCTCAGCCAGTTCATATCCGGCAGTCTTTTGTCCTTCGAGCCGGATGGTCTCAAAGGCACTTACATCCAGTGTTTGGTCATCAAGCGCCGATCCCTTACGGTCGCGGTTCCGTAGTCCCACTTGCGCGCCATAGCTTTTGCATTCGAGGAAGCTCGATTGCGGTACGTCCACGGGCAGGAAAAGTTGCGCTTCGACGCCAGCAGCCGCTCCGTAAGCCGCTAAGGCGCTTCCGCCATCTCCGCCCGTCTCAGCCGCCAGCTTCGCGTACCCGAGGCTCTTTGCCACCGTCAGCACGACCGAAGCGTCGCGGTCTTGGCAAGAACCACTGGTGTTGCGGGACTCATCTTTAACTCGTAGGTCCTTTACATTTAAAACCTTACCGAGTTTAGGAACACCTGAAAGCGGGGTCCAACCTTCGCACAAAGACACCTCCGAACCGAGTTCGGCTGGAAGCACCGGGTGATAGCGCCATAAGCTGTGCGGTTCTCTCAACAAATGGTCCTTATGCCAGCGCCTCCGGATCTCCGCAAGATCATATCTCGCAACCAGGGGAGCGCCGCAGACGCAGTGTGTCCGAAACGGATCGGGCTGAAACTCGCTCGAACACTGTGCACATGTAAGGAGGGAAATATTACCCATTACTCTGAGTCTATTAGGTTCATAGTCGCGCTAACACCATGTAGGAACGTTGTTTGACTAAACTTGCAATAGTATGGTAAAAAAGTTCCAACTGTGTAAAAATAGGTCAATCACAAACTAGCTCGGGCGAATTGGACCGCTCGTACTCTAGGAAGGAGAATGAGTGCAGTATCCGTTGAGTGAAGATGAGCACGCTGCGATGGCACGGTATCTCTCAGGCATCCGTAAGCAAATACAGGATGTTTCCGATCTATTCACAACCCGCTACGGGAAAAACAGCAGTATCGCAGAAATTGCAGTAAAGAGTTTGGTGTCCACCACCTTGCTTGAGCATGAATTCATGCTTCTCGAAGGTGACGCGGAAGAACCCGAAGAGAATGAAATGCTGGCGAACGTCGCTTCGGCCAGTTTTCGTTAACCCTGGCCAGACGGCAAGCCGATGTCATCGCAAATCCGGGTCTGGATCTTGATTTCTCTCGCTGCTGGCTTGCCCTGCTTCAGCCGAGAGATCTTTCATTTGTCAAGCGGCTTCTCCATGGAAGCTAAGTCCCATATCCAAATCGAGGATAAATTTGTCCTCACTACGGCTACTGGCACCGTCGAACTCCCGGTTTCGGAAATTTTTCAGGTCGAGATCGTCCCAGATCCCGTCCCGATCCTGAAGCAAACAAGCCCCAGCGTCGAACAGCCCGAAACTACGGGTGAGTTGGTGCGGTTAGCCGCAGCCTCGCAGGGGAACGCGCCGGAGTTCATCCGGTTCGTTGAATGTGTGGCCCGCATCGAATCCGGGCTTCAGAAAAACGCAGTTTCGTCCAAAGGCGCAGTAGGTCTGATGCAGTTGATGCCCAAGACCGCCAAGGACATGGGAGTTTCGGCGACAGATCCGAGGCAGAATGCTGAAGGCGGCGCAAAGTATCTGCGTGGACTGTTGCAGTTCTACCGGAACGATGCCGTCCTGGCCCTTGCCGCTTATAACGCAGGTCCGGGAGCCGTTCAGAAGTACGGTGGAATACCGCCTTACTCGGAAACCAGGCAGTATGTGCGGAAAGTACTTCGCGAGTACGCCAAGTCCGACGGCATCAAGTAAACGGCACTGTCTAATAGCCCCACCGCCACAAAATAGCTCCCGCCGGTATATCCCGCTCCTACGGCCGGCGAAAAGCACCAGGTCGCCCTTCTGTAAGCGCCCATCGGCGACGGTCTCCCGCGTTGCAAGCGGGATCGTGGCGGCGGTTGTGTTCCCAAATTTATCCAGGTTAATCACAACCTTGTCTTCAGGCAGACCGAGCCGCTCCGCCGTAGCGGCGATAATTCGCCTGTTTGCCTGGTGTGGAATTAGAAGCTTCACATCCTCCGGCGAGAAGCCGTGTCTTTTGCAATAATCCGTCGCACAACTTGTGCATCTTTTTGACGGCAGATTTAAAGACCTGCTGTCCTTCCTGTTTGACGAAGTGGAACCTCTTTGCGACAGTTTCAGAACTCGCGGGCAAACGGCTTCCTCCTGCGGGCATACAGAGCGACGCCGCGCCGGAACCGTCTATTTCGTGCGAATGACCTATATAGCTGTATTCGCCCTCTTCCGCCCGTTCCACCAGAAACGCGCCTGCGGCATCGCCGAAGAGAATACACGTCGAGCGGTCCGTATAATCGATGATCCGGGACATGGTGTCAGCGCCAATAACCAAGACCGTCCCCTGCGTGCCGCAGCCGACTAGGTGCGCCGCCGTGGTGATCCCATAAAGGAACCCGAACAAGCGCCGCAAGGTCGAATCCCCAGCAACCCCTCGCCCCAGCCGGTCTTGCACCAGGCACGCGGTCGATGGAAACTGCATGTCCGGCGTTACCGTGCAGACGATAATCGCGTCCAGTTCAGAGGCTGACAACCCTCTTTTCTCAAGTGCTTCGCGGGCTGCCGCGACCGCCATGTCGGACGTTGCAACGCTCGCGTCCGCAATATGGCGTTCTCGGATACCGGTTCTCTCGACAATCCACGCATCGTTCGTCTCCACCATTTGAGACAAATCGTGGTTGGTAAGAACCCTGGCGGCAAAAAGCAACCCACGGCTGTTATTTTCGCTTGTTCGAATACGGCCGGCTTTGATTTACGCCGTCCGCGTAATCTACCATGGTACATTTGTGAAAAATGCAAGTCGAGACTGCTCTTTTTTTTGAAACTGTAGAGCAGATATACGCCCGTATTTTTGTGCTTTTGAAGCTGCGGACTCCGGTACCGGCTATCGCGGTCCGGTTCCGGAAATACGCTAACGCGAATAGCCGGATCAGACTGGCGGAAGGACAGTTGACGGTCGATATAAGCGATCTTCTCGAAAGCGCACCGGCCCCGGTACAAGAGGCTTTGGCGTATATTCTGCTCGGGAAACTCTATCGAAAGCCTCTCGATCCCGGTATCCTCGCCCGCTATCGCCGATATTTAAGCCGCTCCGACATACTTCGGACGCTTCAGGATGTTAAGCAGGCCCGAGGCCGCAAAAGCATTCGCGCGCCGAAGGGCCGGTGCTACGATCTGGCGGAGCTATTCGACGAAATTAATTTCGAATACTTCAATGGATTAATGGCCCGTCCACCTTTGGGGTGGAGCGTCAGGCCATCTCGAAGCACGCTGGGACACTACGACCCGTCCCATCACGTCATCGTGCTCAGCAACATTCTCGATTCACCGGAAGCGCCGATACGGGCGGTGAAGTTTGTGATGTTTCATGAGATGCTCCACCTGAAGTATCCAACCGAGCACAGGGGGGCGCGCCGTTGCGTACACACCAGGGAATTCAAGGCCGCAGAAAGAGCATTTGAGAACTACGAAGAAGCCAGACAAGAACTGAAGAAGTTTATGGAACGAGTTCACGGCATCCGCTGAAAGCGCCCCGGAACCGCTTAACGAAACTAAGCCGTTTCGGCAGCCGAGATGGCGCCGACTTGGGCGCTCAACTCTTCCAATCGAAGGATGAGAACGCGAACACTCAAAGTTCTGACGCCAAGGCAGCAAAGAAAGTACCGGGACTCGGCCTGAACCACAGCCAGCGAAAATCTTACTTTGAGCCAGATTAATTTTGTCAGCAGCTCAGAATGATCTTGCGTTCCGTTTGCAACGAGAAGGCGCGCCGTCAAGTGAAGGCGGTTGAAATCGCAGATCATCCGGCTTAGATATTGACGGAAGATGCGCAGCCGGTCGCGTCTAAATTTCCGGTACAACGACAGGTCGAAACCCGGCTGACGGGACAAGAACGCAAAATCTTCAGGATTAAAAAGCCCGTCCATCGGGTAATAAGACCGGGCTGAGAAACGCTCCAGCCACTCAGCGGAGATTTCCTCGACCGAACATCGTCGAAATAGCTTCGACAAAGTCGGCGTGATGATGGCGACGTATGCCGCGAACAACAGTACTAGGACCACGACGAAAGAGAGTGTCAAATACGTCTCCGTATGTATACGGTACTAGAAGATTCAGCTTCTTTCAATAGGACTATAGTTTTTTCTTGCAGCTTTTTGGCATTGAGTGGACAAAAAAGTTTAAATAAAGGTCAAAATCCGGAGTATGAGATTTTTTTAACGCCGAGCGCTTCGTAAAAGCGCCGCATTCATAGATTCCAGCTGTTCCACAAGCTTCTGCTGATCGCCTGACCTCCAGGCGTGTCCGACACTGACTTCGGCGGACTCGCCTTCGCGATTAAGGCAAAGCGTCCAATAGCAGAAACAACCGGTTAGAATCAGCATGCTGACCTGGGCGGCGACAGTTCCCGCTTGTCTGGGCATAAACTCCTGCGCGAGTACGAGCACATTCCGGCAGGAGAAATATATCACGAGCCCGAGGCCGAAGACTACCAAATTCTTTGGCATCTTCACGGGAAACCACAGGACGAAGCAAAATATCGCGAGGATCACGAGCAGCACTATGGTCGCTATAACCCGTTCTAGAACCATTCCGACGTTTACCGCCGAAATGAGCCAGTCGCGGGGTCGTATTGCGTTTGCGGTCAACTCGGATTTAGCTGTGAACAGCGCTACAACGACCGAACCCAAAAAGGCGTAATTCAAAAGACGGCGTGAAAACTTCAAGATTCCCGGTAATCGCGTCAAAACCGCCTCCATTAACGCGTAAATCATCCATAGAGTTATGACCCAGCCAGCGGCGGATAGAACGAGCCACTCGCTGTAATAGTTCCTGGAGGAAAGCATTGCTGGACTCTGAAACAGGACGATTGACGAGCCGACGCACTCATAAAGGACGAAAATACAGAACACCTTGTAAACGCCATGGAGCGGCAGTCTGAGTAATCGAACAATGAGCAGGAGTCCAAGCAGGTCTTTCGCGCAAAGGACTATGCGATCCCAGTTCATTTCAAATGGTGAGGCTTCTAGGATCGTAGTCGAAACCGCCCTGGTTCGCAACCGCTGAATTCCGCCGACTTAGCGATTATTAGCTGGTTTTGCCGTCGCCGTGAGTTCCCTGGGGCATCGGCAAGTCGATATTAGTCTCTTTGCCGTTGTCGTGAGTTCCCTGAGGCATGGGCAGATCGATAGCTACTTCACTTGTTTTGCCGTCGCCGTGAGTTCCCTGGGGCATCGGCAGGTCGATATTAGTCTCCTTGCCATTGTCGTGAGTTCCTTGAGGCATCGGCAGATCGATAGCTACTTCCGGCGAATGCGAGATAATTGCGCTCGGAATAGCATCCGCGCTTACGTTGACCGTGTGGAGTTTCGTTTCTAATGCCCGGGTAGCCGTTTGACTGGGCATACCTGTCGCCAATGTCAGGCCCGCAAATGTCAGAAAGGATAAACCAGCTCGAAACAATTTTTTCACAATATCTCCTCTATTCTCGGCGTCCATTTTGTGCTATTAATTTGGAATAGCCTTGACCGTACGATACCGGAGTGCCTGCACTTCCAAATAGTTTGCGAAAATGTTTTCCAGTAACAGAACGATCCACTTCTAGTACTGGTGTGTCTTGCATCACTCCCCAGTAGATGTATCATCAAATTTGAGGAGAATGAAGCAGGGAAACTCAATATTCGTTGAATCTGGGACGGCTTCCGAAGTCTGCCTTAAAGAAGTCTCTCTCATTCCTACCTCGTATGGACGTCTGGTGTACCTCGCAGGACTACGTGATCCGGACACTGGAAAGTACGAGCATTACGGTTCCGCTTCGGAACTCAGCGCGGCGCGGGCGGATCGTGTACTTCGCGATTACCATGAGGCGATCTTCAATCAATGGGTCGGTTTTCCGCTCGAAGCGAAGAAAGCGGACGTGGATCTTTATATCGCCAGCACCGGGCGGCCCGACAAAATGGAAATGATCGACACCTGGCTGCGGCTGACTCCCTACAAGAATCTCGTGCCCGGTTCTTTTCAGGGACCGGAACGCCAAAAGCATATATCCGACTTCGAGGCCATTCTGGGCTTGCTCAAGAACGTGTATGGCGTCGCTTCGCCAGATCAAGCCGCATAGCCACGCCTACCACCTGACCCAGAACATCAAGTTCGCCGGGATAGCGAAAAACTTCCGGCGCGTTTTCCGACGACGGCGGCGATTGCAGAATTAGCATTCCGGCGCGTTCGGTACACCAACCGCACCGATACCC
>JALYVD010000143.1 GCA_030853405.1 Acidobacteriota bacterium
GGAGCTTCGGCCCTTGGTGCCACTCGATGGCGGACGCTTTGCCACTTCCGATCTCAACGACCTATATCGCCGCGTTATCAACCGCAACAACCGCTTGAAGAAGCTGATGGAGCTTCATGCTCCGGACGTGATTGTGCGCAATGAAAAGCGCATGTTGCAGGAAGCGGTTGACGCTCTCTTCGACAATGGCCGCCGCGGCCGCGTGCTGCGTGGCGCGAACAATCGTCCGCTGAAGTCTCTCTCCGACACGCTCAAGGGCAAGCAGGGCCGCTTCCGTCAAAATCTTCTCGGCAAGCGCGTCGATTACTCGGGCCGTTCCGTTATCGTGGTCGGTCCCGAACTGAAGCTCAATCAGTGCGGCCTTCCGAAGAAGATGGCGCTTGAGCTATTCAAGCCTTTCATTTACCATCGCCTGGAACAGCGCGGCCATTGCACCACCATTAAGCAAGCGAAGGAACTAGTTGAACAGCAAGACCCGGTGGTTTGGGACATTCTTGAAGAGGTCATCAAGGATCACCCGATTCTGTTGAATCGCGCTCCCACGCTTCACCGTCTTGGTATTCAGGCCTTCGAGCCGGTGCTAGTGGAGGGTAAAGCGATCAAGCTGCACCCGCTGACCTGTACCGCCTTTAACGCCGACTTTGACGGCGATCAGATGGCCGTCCACATTCCGCTATCGCCCGAAGCGCAGATCGAAGCCTCTACCTTGATGCTTGCTTCGAACAACATCCTGTCGCCCGCGCATGGCGCCCCCATTACGGTTCCGACGCAGGACATGGTTCTTGGTCTCTATTACCTGACCAAAATGCGCCCGAATTCAAAGGGTTCGGGCCGTACCTTTGCCTCCATTCACGACGTGCTGATTGCGCTCGAAATGGGCGAAGTCGAAACCCTCACCGCGATCAAACTGCGTCACACGGGCAAGGTCATCGACCTCACCAAGGCGTTTGACAATCAGAATATTCTTCACACCGAGCCGATCGAATTCGTTAAGCAATACATGGACACGACGGTAGGCCGCGTGATCCTGAACGACGTTCTTCCGAAGGAAATGCCGTTCATTAACGGACTTCTGAAGAAGAAGGGCATGGCCCAACTCGTCCAATACTGCTATCTGAAATTCGGACGACCGATCACGGTACAGATGCTCGACGAGGTCAAGAAGCTTGGCTTCCTCTATGCCACTCGCGCCGGTATCTCAATCGGTATCGACGACATGGTTGTGCCTGAAGAGAAGGGCGCACTGGTTCACGAAGCTGAAAAGCAAGTGATCGAAGTGCAGTCGCAGTATCAGGAAGGCGCGATCACCCAGTCGGAGCGCTACAACAAGATCATCGAAATCTGGTCGAAGGTCACCGAAGCCATTTCCGAGAAATTGTTCAAGGGAATGGAAGAGGACGACCGCACGGGCCGCGTTCTGAACCCGATTTACATCATGGCCGATTCTGGCGCTCGCGGTTCGAAGCAGCAGATTCGCCAGCTCTCGGGTATGCGCGGTTTGATGGCCAAGCCCTCGGGCGAAATCATCGAGCAGCCCATCACGGCGAACTTCCGCGAAGGTCTCGACGTGTTGCAGTACTTCATCTCAACGCACGGCGCACGTAAAGGTTTGGCCGATACGGCTCTTAAGACAGCCGATTCCGGTTACCTCACGCGCCGCCTCTGCGACGTCGCCCAGGACGTGATCATCAGTGAAGACGATTGCGGAACCAGCGACGGTATCTACGTCGAACCGATCATCGAATCGGGCGAAATCATCGAGCCGTTGCGTGATCGCATTGTGGGCCGCGTCGCTCTCGAAGATCAACGCGATTACGAGAATAACGTCATCGTCAGCGTGAACCAGGAGATCACGGAGGACCTCGCCAGCGCCATTCAGGGTGCGGGTATCGAACGGGTGAAGATCCGCTCGGTTCTCACTTGCGAATCGAAGCGCGGTGTCTGCCGCCTTTGCTATGGCCGTAACCTTGCCACAGGCCGAATGGTCGAGCGTGGTGAAGCGGTCGGTATCATCTCGGCTCAATCGATCGGTGAACCGGGTACTCAGCTGACGATGCGTACGTTCCACATCGGTGGTGCGGCAACTCGTATCAGCGAGCAGTCCACGCAAGATGCCAAGAGCGACGGCTTCGTCCGCTTCAGCGGTGTCAACACGGTTCGCAACAACAAGGGCGATTTGATCGCCATGAACCGCAACGGCATTCTGATTATTCTTGACGAAAAGCAGCGGGAACGCGAGCGGTATCCGGTCGTATACGGCGCTAAGATCAACGTCGCCGATGGCGATCCGGTCAAGGCAAATCAAATTCTTCTCGAGTGGGACCCGTACACGTTCTCGATTCTGACTGAAATCAGCGGAACCATTCACTTCAAAGATCTTGTGGATGGTCTTACGACTCAGGAACAGGTCGATGAAATCACCGGTAACATGCAGGTGGTCGTCATGGAGTCGAATGACGAAAAACGGTTCCCGACGATCGTGGTTCGCCCCGACGGCGGCTCACGTTCTGAAGAGAAGCGTTACCTGATGCCGACACACGCTCACTTGATGGTAGGCGATGGCGAACCGGTACACGCCGGAGACGTGCTCGCGAAGATCCCGCGCGCAACGACCAAAACGAAAGACATCACGGGTGGTCTGCCCCGGGTGGTTGAGCTGTTCGAAGCTCGCAAGCCGCGCGAAACGGCCATCATTGCCGAAATCAACGGCACGGTAAAGTACGGCGAAGTCAGTAAGGGTATGCGTAAGCTGTACATCGTCGGCGACGACGGTGTGCAGAAAGAGTACTCGCTCCCGCGCGGTGTTCACATCAACGTGCAGGAAGGCGAGCGCGTGAAATCGGGCGATCCATTGATGGATGGTCCACGCAATCCGCACGACATTCTGGCCGTGCTCGGCGAGAAGGAACTGCAGAAGTACCTGGTGAATGAGATCCAGGAAGTCTACCGTCTGCAGGGCGTGAACATTAACGACAAGCACCTTGAAGTGATCTCGCGCCAGATGATGCGCTGGGTGCGGATTGAAGACATCGGCGACACTGAATTCCTTCCGGATGAGGTTGTCGATAAGTTCAAGTTCCGCGAAGAGAACTCCCGGGTTATCGAGGCTGAGGGCCGCCCGTCAACCGGTAAGCCGATTCTGCTCGGTATCACCAAAGCTTCGCTTTCAACCGACTCGTTCATTTCGGCGGCAAGCTTCCAGGAGACAACACGCGTACTCACCGAAGCCGCTATTAACGGCAAGGTGGATTACCTGCGCGGCCTCAAGGAAAACGTCATCATGGGCCGACTCATTCCGGCCGGTACGGGTATGGAGTTCTATCGCCGCCTGAAGATTGCGGGCGAAGACGTGGTCGAAGAGGAGCCGCTGCCGGAGCAGGAGATTTCTCTTGCCGATGGCTTGGGCGACTACGGCGACGAAACTCCCGGCGTTTACACCGGTGGACTCTCCGAAGACCTCGGGGAAGATGCTCCGATAGTAGCCGACGAGATCTAGCCGGCGCCCCGAAGTTGCTCGTAATAGAAGGCGGTCCTTTCGGGGGCCGCCTTTTTTGACGTTGCCGGTGGAGATTTATTGAGTCGATTCCAGCCGGGAAAGCATGCTTTTCTCCCAATCCGGTTCGGAGGAATCGAAGCCAATCTGTTCCCATTCCCATTTACCGTTCGCATTGATAAGCCAATTTCGGGGGATCGAATTTACGTCGATCTTATTCGCGAGGAACGAGTACGCCGGCAAAATGGGAAATAAAAAACCCTTTTCCTTGGCGAAGGGCTCCACCATTCCGACATCCTCATCGAAATTCAAGCTCAGGATCTTGATATCGGATCGGTTCTTGGTTTGTTCATAGAGCTTCTCGAGATGCGGCAGCTCGGCTTGGCAGGGGCCGCACCACGTAGCCCAGATATTGATCAGCACCTTCTGCCCTTCGAGCGATTTGAGTTTCCAGATTTTCCCCTGCAAATCCGCGAGCTCGAAAGCAGGCAGATCTTCATCCGGTTTTTCCCACCGTCCTTCGGCGACTTCCGGCTTTTGGAGATATCGGGCGCAGTCCAAATAGCAAATGCCTCCTCCGATCCGCCTGAGCGGGTCCAGACGCGCCGTGCGTCGGCGAGCAAAGTATCTTCGAGGACACCGTACTGCTTCTTGGGTGGCTCGCGTAAAAAAAGCGCTTTCTGATAATAAGCAAGCGCGTCGGGTGTTCGTCCTCCGAGTTCGGCAAGAATGGCGCGGGCGTTCCAATACGCCGCTGGCGCCTTGGAGTCAACAGGCGGGGCGATTTCCACTTGAGCGGTGAGCGCCTCGGCTGCAGCTTTGTCTTTCGCGGCGCGGCAGGCCCGGAGGTATAGGACACGGAAATTTGCTTCGTAGGCGGAATGCTCTCGTGAGGAATCTTCGATCTCTTTGGGCTTGGCGTAATCAGCCGTTTCGAACCAGAGTTGTTCGCGGGGGGAATCTCGCAACCGCCGCGCCTCCTGAAGCAATTCGAGAGCGCGAGCGGGCCGTAAATTGTGGTCGAGGAACACACCCGCCAGATATTCGCGAGGGCGGGAGGACGGTCCCTCATAGAGGTCGCGGTCCTTGACATAATCCTCACCCTCGCAGGCGATTTCCTCGGCTGGCTCTCCGTCCAGATGAGACGTGTATTCGACCAAATAGTAGCCGAACCCATGCTCTTGCGGAAAACGTTGCTTCAGCTCTCGATACTGCGCAAGCGCCAGGCGCATATACTGCTGCCAATCCGCTGCCGAAGCTTCCCCGGCGGGTTGCTCGTGCTGGCCTCGCCAGGCTTTATACCAAAGATTAAACGATTCGCCGGAATGGGGAAATTCCTTCGAGATGCGACCCTCGATTACTTTGATCTGGGCTTCCGGCGCACCGCTTTGTTTGTAGCCGTCCCTAAGAAAACTGAGCCATTCCGCCGTGGGCTGAACCGGCAATTTTCGCAGACGGGTGAGATCGTCTGCGACGCGCAGCCTTTCTTTCCCATGTTCGGCAATAGGCAGGTTGGAGAACTCGAGCGACCAAACATCCGAATAGGAGCGCAGTACATACGGGTTAGTGGAAACAGAAAGCCGCTGGCGGAGGTTCTTGGCCACTTCTTCCTTCAGTTCACTTGATTCGGATTTTTTCAATTTAAACATTGCAAAGGCATCACGGCTGGAAGGGCAGATTCGATAAAACTTTTGAAGGTAAGCGGCGGCTTTTGCTTTGTCCACATACTTGCCCGAACCGTCGTAATAGCCAGAGAGCTCGAGGTAAGCGGGCGCGTAGATGGGGCTGGCTGTAATTGCTTGCTCCAGCGAACGCATGGCCCGCGGCGTATCTTTGCGCGACAGCGCCAGAGCGGCGAGGGCCAATTTCATTGGATCTTGGGGATGGGATCGAGCGTCCGACAAGAGCCTGCCGCGTAGCGCATCCCATAGCTCTGGCCTGTCATATCGAACATCGAACATCGAACATATAACGGCGCACCGGCCGGTAATCCCGCGGATCGAGCTGGCGCAGCCGAGCATAGGCCTGCTGCCGCAGGACAAGCGACTGATCGAAGGTTGCGCCTTCGCCCGTTCGATTGAAGTTCAATTGTGCGGCTTCGACCGCCGGAGTAGATTCGCAACTTAAGCCAGCGGCGGCAAAGCAGGGTAGGCCAGTGCAAAGGAAAACCAATAAACCGAACGCACATTTCATACAGCGGATCCGAATCAGAATTATATCGACTCTTAAACGGCTTAACGCCAGGTCCGTCACAGGAGGCGTGCCGGTGAGGTTTCCGGGACAACTCACCCCGCAAAATCCGGGCCGGAAATTTGTTAGCGTAGGGACCATGAAGCAGCCAAGTAGCTCCAAATGTGATCTTCCGCTCCGCTTCGCTTCCCTGGCCACGACGCTTGCGGTCGCGGCTGGGCTCGCCCACGCTGGCAATCAACGCCAGCGCGCCGACGCCGGAATGGCGGCGCTGCAAAACTTCTACAATTCCTCCTCAGGGTTGTTCGATACGCCAGCGGGGTGGTGGCAAGACGCCAACGCTCTTGAAACCCTGATCGACTTCTCCGCCCGCACAAATACAACCCTCTATATGCCCGATATCCCGATCACGTTCAACAACAACCGGGCCGGGAATTTTCTCAACGATTACTATGACGACGAAGGCTGGTGGGCAATCACCTGGATTAAGGCCTACGACCTGACGAGCGACGCCGATTATCTAAACCAAGCCAAAACCATCTTCGCCGATATGAGTGGCGGCTGGGATTCGACGTGCAGCGGCGGCATTTGGTGGTCGAAGAACCGTACCTACAAGAACGCCATTGCGAACGAACTCTTTCTCATCGTGGCCGCGCGGCTGCACAATCGGACCTTTGGGGACGGCGGCTCGAACAGCTATATCGATTGGGCGCAGCGCGAGTGGGCGTGGCTCGCGAATAGCGGTTTGATCAATTCTTCCAATCTCATCAACGACGGGCTAACGTCAACGTGCCAGAACAATGGCGGAACGACCTGGTCCTACAATCAGGGCGTCGTGCTTGGCGGACTCTCCGATCTATATCGCGCAACCGGCGATGGCTCATTGCTGAGCGAAGCCGAAACGATCGCGACAGCGGCCACCACCAGCAGCTCGCTGGTCAATTCCAACGGCATTCTGCTGGAACCCTGTGAAGCGTCAGGCTGCGGGAATGACGGGACTCAGTTCAAAGGGATCTTCGCGAAGAACCTCTATTACCTGTTCGCAACCGATCAGGATGCAACGTATCGCAACTTCCTGCTCACCAACGCGAATTCGATTTGGGCCAACGATCGCAACAGCGACAACCAGTTTGGCCTGCATTGGGCCGGTCCTTTCGACAGGGCCGGCGGCTCGCGGCAAAGCGCGGCCGAGGACGCGATTAACGGTGTGCTGGCGCCGGCCAGTTATGCTCCGGTGAACACGTCCCGCAGTTCGACCTTTGCGGTTGTGGCGCAGACAACCGGAACCTCCCGGATTGTGTTTCATTTTAATTCAACGAACGGCGAGGCCAGCCGGACCATACTGGTGAACTCGGTACCCGTGAACACGGATTTCACTTTCTCCGGGACCGGCTCCTACCCGGACTGGGCCACCGCAACTCTGAAAATCAGCCTGGTGGCCGGCCAGAACGAGATTGAGGTCTCACGCGTGCCCGAAAACAGCAACCGCAATGCGCTCCAAATCTACAGCTTGGACGCGGTGCCCGCCGGGGTCTCCTTCGAACGATGGGAAGCTGAAGATGCCGAGAGCAATGTTGGCGTCGAAAGCACAATCCTGGATTCACCGGCACGGGTTACCGCTGCTGCTGGAACGGCAACGGCCAGTACGTGACCTTCCCGGTGGAGGTAAAGCACCCGTGAGCCGTGCAGCTTCTATTTCGCTACGCTACGGGCGCAGGAGATGCCAGCCGGGAAATCTTTGTCAACGGCGTTCCCGTGAACGGCAACTTGTCTTTCCCCAATACGGGCGCCTGGACGAGCTGGAGCACCATATCACTAGACGCCAATTTGCAGCGAGGCCTCGACAGCGTCACCGTTTTCTATGACTCGAGCTCGGGCAGCACAAATTTTCTAAACCTGGACAACTTACAGGTCTTGTATTGAGCCGCTCTCCGGGCAACCAGCCCTGCCATACAATGGCGAGTGGTAAGCACAATTATCGTTATCCGAAATCGAAGAAAGCGGGAATCGATTCATGACAACCACACGACGAAATTTTCTGAACACTACAGCCGCACTGACAGGAGCGGCCGTTCTGAGCGCGGGGCAGGCCAGGACGCAAGATGCTCAATGGGATGGAGGCCTGGACTGGCCAGCTGATCAAGCGCTGCCGCGCTTTGCCGAACCGATTCACCTGGATGCGGCGGACATCACGCACCTTTCGGGTGATCAGCAGGCGACACTCGTCACCCTGCAAGGAATTGTAAATCGCAGGCGGCCGCGTTTGTACTGGATTCTCAGCGGGGACCAAACGGATCAGACCTGGCTCGGAACTATTGATGTTCCGAACACAGTGGCGAGCGATCCGTGGAGTTTGTTTGCCAAATACCGGAGAGAAATACGGGGAGCGATTGTGTACGACAGCAAAGTGCCGGACACGATCAATGTAGCGACAAGTCTAGCGGGTCTGCACGATGCCGTGATCGCGACGCCGGAGTTGGCGAGCAGTTTGAAGTTGCCGATTCTGGAGGATCTGCGCGGGCGCTTTCCCGACAAACTCGCTGCGTATCGCTGGCTGCTCGAAAAGCACTGGCCGGGTTTGACTCACCGTATTGTGACGGCTATTGGTCCAAGTAATACGGTCCATGTGTCCGGCGTGCAATGGGCGACGCTGCTCCAGGTCAGCGAACACGTGCACGACGCTTCCAATAAGGCGACCTATCCGGCGGATCTTTCGAGTCTGCTGACGGGTGGAAGCGGGACCATCTACGTGCGTTATCAGGATGCGTATTCGAACGAGGGTTGGGGGCCGT
>JALYVD010000145.1 GCA_030853405.1 Acidobacteriota bacterium
GAGCATAGAACTGCTCGGCGGCCTTCAGATCCAGCCCATGAAAATGCGGATCGTAAAAAAAGTCGCGTTCAATGCGCCAGGTCTCGCGGTACATCTGCTTCCATTCCGCGCGCGGATCGACATACACCTCCATATCAGCAAGCTTCAGCGTGCCTTCGCCCGCTTTGGGAGGCGCATCCGCATTCGCAATGGTCCACTGTTCCCCTTGCTTGAAAAGCGCCTTCTCCCCGTTTTTCGAAAGCTTAAAGACGGTAACTCCGCCAACAATCAAGTCCTGTTTACGCTTCTTGAAGTCATACTTCTGAACAGTCAATTGAGGCGGTCCATGCTCATCGACCACAAGTGGACCCTCTATGAGATACAGAATTCCTTCTTTGCCGGCGACGATTCCGTAATAATTTTTTTCAGGAACAGGTACGGCGAGAACCCGCTGCTGTATGTTCTCGAAGTCGATTCGAGTTTCGGGCGGTACTTCCTTGTCCTTGCCGTCTTTCTCTTTGTTCTTGTCTTTATCCTTTTCCTTATCGGTGTCGGCGGTTTTGGCTTCAGCACCCTCCGAGTTCTCGTCATCGCTTTGCGGTTCGAGTGGAGACCCAAGGTTTTTTCGGAGAACCATCACGTAAACCGCGCTCGTAACCGGATGGTCAATTCTCGTCATGTCCATCCATCCATTGCTGAGAGCCAAATTCGTACTCGCGGTGAAGTACAGATACTTGCCGCCGCGATCGAATTTGGGCCATAGCGTATCGCTCAGGCCGTCCGTCACCTGGGTAGATTTCGAACCTTTCAGTGAATACACGTAAATCGCGTGCAGGTGGTTTTGGAGTTGCTTGGTATATGCCAGCCACGCACTATCTGGCGACCATTCCGGAGACAAGTTGTAGCTTGGACTGTCGTACGAGTCCGTATCCACCTTGACCGGGTTTTTTGTTGCGAGATCGACGTACCAAAGGTTCAGGCGCTTGTCCGTATACGCGATCTTCTTGCTATCCGGTGACCAGGTAGGCGAATAAAAGAAGGAAGGTGGCTTGCCCAGCTCGATTTTTGTAACCTCCCCAAGTCCATTCTGATTGCGGATGTGTAAGGCATATTCGCCCGATTCATCGGAGAAGTACGCGATACTCTTTCCATCGGGAGACCAGGCCGGGTCGCGATCGGCGATCCCCGGACTGCTTGTCAGATTGCGAATGTCCCCTTTCTCGGCGGGAACGGTCAAGATCTCCCCGTGCGCCTCGAAGACGGCACGCTGCCCCGTTGGAGAGATCCCGGCGTTTTGGATCTTAGTATTATTCATTTTTTCGAAATGCGGGCGAACTTCCGGCAAATCGGCGGCGACGCGAATATCCACATGCCGCTGCCGTCCCGTTTTGAGATCGAGCAGATGAATTGAACCGAACTGTTCATACACGATCGCGTCGGGACCAGCCGAGGCGGACTTAATATCCAGCCCTTCGTTCTTAACGATCTCGGCAACCTTGCCCGATTCCGTGTCGTAAACCCACATACTGACCGGGCCGTTGCGATCCGACAGGAAATAGACCTTCTTGCCCACCCACATAGGATTGAAATCGTTTGAATTGATCCGGGGAACTCTAACTACGCTCGAATCCGCCAAATCAGCGATCCAGATTTTTGTCGTCTGGCCGCCCCGATACCTTTTCCAGGTTGGCTCCCACTGAAAGACCGGTGAATAGGCAATGTGAGTGCCGTCGGGAGAATACGAGCCGTCTTCCGCCGCGGGCAAAGGCAAGACTTCGGGAAACGTGCCGTTCAGTCCAACCGTGTAGAGCCGGTCACTGTCCGCATAGTTGTAACGATTCGACCGAAAGAGAACACGCGCGCCGTCTGGAGTCCAGCCCGTGCAAATATCTACGCCGGGATGATAGGTCAATCGCTTTGGCACGCCGCCTGCGGCAGGGACGATGTAGACGTCCACGTTTCCTTCATATTCTCCCGTGAAGGCGATCTGGCTGCCATCGGGCGAAAAGTGCGGCGTCTGTTCCTGGCCAATTCCGCTTGTAAGCCGTCTTGCGTCGCCGCCGCTCCGATCGGCAATCCACAGGTCGTTCGCGTACTCAAACACAATCTGCGTTTTGCTCACGGACGGGTTACGCAACAGGAGATGGGAGCCGATTTGTGCGGTCAGCGGGAGCACGATAACAGATGAGCAGAATGCAAGGGTACGTAAGAAGGAAGCGGCTAAATTCATAGGACACCGGTTCGCTTATCTTAACGTTGTTTGCTCTCGAAACTGTTTGACTTCGAGTTTCTACCGGAACGAAAAAAAATGAAACTGGCCGCCAATTCAGGCGAATTAAGTTCCCGGGATAGGATCAGAGGTTCCAAAGGGAACATCTCGTTTACACGAGGAGAGTCGTCGAACTGTCAACTGCAGACCTCGTCCGATGCCGAATCTCCGGACAGCCTCAAGCGAGTACTCCGAGCACGTTGGCTGATATCGGCAGCGAATCACTTTGCCGACGAGAGGACGACCGTAGTGCTGGTAGCTATGAACTGCCGAAATATACAGACGACTAGTCACCTGCCGCTTGGGATCTCTCGTCGCGTCTGTAGCCACAAGGACAATCAATAAAAACAGAACGACTAAGTAGGGCTCCGGCCTTCTGAACACGGCCTACGCGTTTCCGCAGTGAGGACACCGGAGGCTCACTTGCAAACGTCTATTGTGACAATTCGAGCACGGGACTACATTTCCTTGCGGACGCGCAAATAGGTAGATAATCAGGCCAATGACACTTGTGAACATGACAAGCAGCATCCAAAGAACGGAGCCGTCCATTCCACGGGCCTTAGCATCACGGGCAACCCAAATGAGTAGGGCTATATTCAAGACGAAGATAACCACTGGAATCATCAAGAGCGAGCCGCACAGGGCACAACCGCCGGCGCCTGCCGCAGCATTGGCGCCGTCTGAAGTCTGCGCAAGGAGCGCAGACGAAAGAGTCAATACGAATGGAACTCCAAGGAACACCACGAGGAAGGTTCGAGATCGTAACATGTTCTCCAAATTTGCACCTTGCAGCGAAGCCTCTCGATTGGAGCGACCGACGCCCGAGTTGCTTTTAATTAAACGAACTCGCATTATACCCGAGCAAGCGCACAGTGGAGTATCAACGGGACTCGAGTCCGCCAAGCTAACCACAACCCAAAGCCCTATCATCAGAAGAGACATATGAGCGTCCTTGTTCAGCCATTGCCAGAGCTTAATCCTCTCCAAGATCCGTTGCGCTTTGACCGGCGAGTTCCGCCCTGCGCGATGGTCATCTTTGGCGCAAGTGGAGATTTGTCGAAGCGAAAGCTGCTTCCATCTCTTTACAGACTGTTCTACGAACGCCGTATTTCCCCCAGCTTCGCTGTCATAGGCACATCGCGGACCAAGATGTCCGATACCGAGTTCCGCAACCGCATGAAGGAATCGGTTTCCAAATTTCTCGAGGACGCTCCCTTCGACGAGGACGTCTGGACCTCCTTCGCGCAATGTCTCTTCTACGTGCCCGGCGATATCAACGATCCCGAAGCCTACAAAGCCATCGGCGCCAAATTGGACTTGGTAGAAAAGACTCACGAGACTGCGGGTAACGTTCTCTTCTATCTCTCCACGCAGCCCAGTTTCTACGCCGAGGTGGTCGAGCTCTTAGGCTCGCAGCAGCTGAATCGCGGAAATGGCTGGCGGCGCGTCATCATCGAAAAGCCCTTCGGTCACGATCTCGCGAGCGCCCGCAAGCTGAACGACGAAATCCACAAAGTATTCGACGAATCGGCCATCTACCGCATCGATCACTACCTCGGCAAGGAAACTGTCCAGAACATCCTGGCTTTCCGGTTCGGCAACGGTATCTTCGAGCCGTTGTGGAATCGCCGTTACGTAGACCACGTCCAGATCACGGCGGCCGAATCCATCGGCGTCGAGGGCCGCGGCGGTTATTACCAGGAAGCGGGCGCGCTTCGCGACATGATCCAGAATCACCTCAGTCAGGTGATGGCGACCATTACGATGGAACCGCCCAACGTCTTCGATGCCACCAATGTTCGCGATGAGCGGGCCAAACTCCTGCGCGCGGTTCGCGTAATGAAGCCCGAAGACGTTTCAAAGTACGCCGTATCCGGTCAATACGGTCCGGCGAAAGTCGGCGGTCAGGACATGCTCGGCTTCCGCCAGGAGCCAAGCGTTAGCCCCGATGCGCAGACGGACACCTACGCAGCCGTCACTTTCTTTATCGATAATTGGCGTTGGGCCGGTGTTCCATTCTACATTCGTACCGGCAAGCGTATGCCGAAGCGCGTAACCGACATCGCCATTCAATTCCACGCGCCGCCGCTCGGCCTGTTCAAACAGGAAACCAAGAGCGGTCTGATGGCAAATCCAAGACCAAATCTGCTGATCCTTCGCATACAGCCGGAGGAAGGAATTTCTCTTCGTTTCCTATCAAAGGCGCCAGGAAGCGGCATGCGTGTCCGCCCGGTATCGATGGACTTCAATTACGGCTCAAGCTTCGGCGAGCGTTCGCCCACCGCCTACGAAACGCTGCTCGTGGATGCGATGGCCGGAGACCCTACGCTCTACACGCGGCAGGACATGGTCGAAGCAAGTTGGCAAATCGTCGAGCCCATCTTGAATGTCTGGGCCAACACAAAGTTTGACTTCCCGAACTATGCTTCAGGAACCTGGGGCCCGAAAGCGTCCGATGAAATGCTTGCCCGGCAGGGTCACGTTTGGAGAGTGCCATGAGTAGCGCCGTTATTTTCCCCGCACAGCCCGAGCAGATTTTAAAAGGCCTCGGGAAACTTTGGACTTCGCTCGGTGAGGAAGAAAAGCATCAAGGCCGCCCAACCGTTTTGCGCGCCTGTGCCATGACCCTCATCGTCGCGACGGATGAAGCAGACGCCGGGTTCTCTTCGTCTCAGATCATCTCCGAACTCATGCATGAACACCCCAGCCGGGGCATCGTGCTTGCCGTATCCGACAAAGCCGAACACGGTATAGAAGCGCGTGTTCTCGCCCAATGCTGGAAGCCCTTTGGCAAAGCCCAGCAAATTTGTTGCGAACAGATTGAGATCACCACGCGCCCGGAAAGCTGGCCTAATATCGGACCCACTCTCATCGGGCTCACCGCCGCCGATCTGCCTGTCATCTTCTGGTGCCGTCACAAATCCGCGCTGAGTCCGTCCGCTACCAGGCATCAAGTGGCGGGTCTCGAAGCGGTAATGAATCTCTCAACCAAAGTCATCGTCGATACAAATGGAGAGGATCTGGCCACCGCTTTCGAATTGATCGCTCAGTGGCGAGGCAAAGACAGGATTATTGCGGATCTGGAGTGGGCGCGTCTCACGCCATGGCGTCAGCCCATCGCGCAGGTCTTCGATAACTCATCCCGCGAAACGCCGTTTTCCAGATTCACGTCCTTTGAGATCGCCTACACCGATGAGAAGCCTTGCGCCGGGATTTTCTATGCCGGGGGATGGCTGTCCGGTCAGCGTAAAACGAAAGTATCGTTCGTCAAAACGTCCGGTTATGGACCGGGCATTCACCGCATCTCCTTGCGCTCCGATTCCGAGTCAATCGATTTTGAACGGACCGGCAAAGATTGCATGACGCTGCGAACGATCAACGGGCGTGAACGCAAATACAACTTCACGGACTTGGGCCTTAACATTTTGATGAACGAAGAATTGTCCGTTGTTTCAAACGATCCCGCCTTCGATACCGCATTCTCGCGCGCCCAGGAACTGATGCATGAGTACAGATAAGAGACCCGATCTGCGTATCGGCGTAAATCCGGCAGAAGTTGCTCGCCAGTGCGCGGCTCACGTAATTGAGCTACTGAAATCCAGCGGGGACGCAACTCTCGCCATTTCGGGCGGCAAAACGCCCACGCCCATGTTCGAAGATCTTGCTAAGTCGGATCTCGACTGGTCGCGCATACACATTTTTTGGGTAGACGAAAGATGCGTGCCGCCCACGGATGAGCGGAGCAATTTTAAAGAAGCCAACCAAAGCTTGCTGATTCCGGCCAAGGTACCGCTGTCGAATATTCATAGGATTCCAGGCGAGATCGACCCGAACGAAGCCGCGGAGAAGTACGTTGCCGATATTAACCAGTTCTTCTCGCTCAAACCCGGACAATTGCCCGTCTTCGATGTACTTCACAGAGGCATGGGTCCCGACGCCCACACGGCCAGCCTCTTTCCCGGCGAGCCGCTCATCAACAATCAATCCGACATCGCCGCGCATGTCTGGGTAGAAAAAATGAAGATGGATCGCATCACGCTGTTGCCAGGCGTACTAATCGCCGCCAGGCACACTGTCCTGCAGGTAACCGGCACGGACAAAGCGGCCTCGGTGCACGACGTACTCTACGGCCCTGAAGATCCGCTGCGATACCCGTGTCAGATCGCAACGCGCGGTTCCAATAAAGCAGTGTGGTTCGTTGATCGAGCAGCCGCCGCCCAAGTTGAGAACAATTAGTTTAGCCGTCCTGCTGCTGGTCTTACCGCTAGCAGGGCAAACACGCCAACCCTACAACCGTCTGCTTTTTGCCGGTGACGTGATGTTCTCGCGCGGCGTCCGCCAGGAAATTCTTGCGGCCCACGATTCTGCGTTACCGTTCCGTAAACTTGCGCCTATGATGTCTGCGGCGGACATTACCTTCATCAATCTAGAAACGCCATTCTCGGACAAAGGCCCTTACTATCCGGGCGGATTGATCTTCCACGCCGCCCCGGACATGATCGCCGGTCTTGAACTCGCCGGAGTTGACATTGTCTCAACTGCCAACAATCACTCCCGGGACTGCGGACCCCACGGCGTCGAGTTCACGGTTTCATGGCTCCGCTCTCATGGCATTTTGCCGCTTGGAAGCAGCGAATCTGCCGACACAACGCACCAGGGCGTGGTTATTCAAAGGAAGGGGGTTCGCTTCGGTTTTCTCGGCTACACGTTCGATCAGCAAAACGGAAATTGGCGAGACATTGACGATCGCATCGCCATGGCGGATCCAGCCGTAATGACCCGTGATGTCGCCGCGTTAAGACCACGGGTGGACGTCGTGATTGTTTCCATGCATAGCGGCATCGAATATAAGCCAAAGCCCACCGCAACACAGATCGCCTTCGCCCACGCTGCCATTGATGCGGGTGCGAAACTCGTCGTCGGCCACCATCCCCATGTAATTGAACCCGAGGAATCCTATCGCGGCGGCCTGATCTTCTACTCGCTGGGAAATTTCATCTTCGACCAGTACCAGCGTGAGCAGACACAGCATGGCGAAATGGTGGAAATCAGCTTTCTCGGAACCGAAGTTCTGGCCACGCACGTGATACCCGTCCGCATCACAAGAACGGGACCAGAACTCGAATCGATATTAGCCGCCGGTGGGCCGCTCGACGTGTCCTCCGAACTTCGATCGCATCGCCGAAAGGACCTTCTCGGCAAAGGTGTGCTCGCGCCGTGACCGAAAGCGGGTGAACAAAGCGGAAGCCAACACCTCAACCGGTACGGCTTGCTCAACGGCAGCCTCGATAGTCCAGCGTCCTTCACCGGAATCCTCCACAAAACCTGTGTAGTTCGAGAGCGTCGGATTCTCAACGAGCGCCATGGCTGTCAAGTCAAGCAGCCATGATCCGATCACGCTCCCGCGCCGCCATAACTCCGCAATGTCCGGCGCGTTCAGCTTAAACCGCTCGTTCTCCGGCAGCTCTTCCGAATCTTTGTGCACCAGAAGATCGAATCCTTCCGCGTACGCCTGCATCACGCCATATTCGATGCCGTTGTGCACCATCTTCACGAAGTGGCCCGATCCCGGCGGCCCCGTGTGCAAATAGCCCTGTTCGGCAGTGCCACCCAGTTTCTCGCGCCCCGGTGTTCTGTCGATATTTCCAATGCCGGGAGCCAGTGTTTTGAAAATGGGCTCAAGCTGCTGGAATGCCTCGTCACTCGCTCCGATCATCAGGCAGTAACCGCGGTCAATGCCCCAAACGCCTCCGCTCGTACCGGCATCGACGTAGTGAATGCCTCTCTTCTTCAGTTCCGCGGCGCGCCGGATATCGTCTTTATAGAAACTGTTTCCGCCATCAATGATGATGTCGCCTTCTTCCATTGCGGCAGCGATTGTCTGAACGGTTTCTTCGGTCGGTTTGCCTGACGGAACCATCACCCACACAGCCCGCGGCCTCGCCAGCTTCTGCACCAGATCCTGGTAAGAACTGGCGCCCTCCGCTCCATCTTTTTCGAGCTTTTTGACGTTCTCGGCGTTCAAATCGAAAACGGCGCATTTATGGCCGCCATTCATTAACCTGCGAGCCATGTTCGCGCCCATGCGGCCGAGACCTACCAAACCAAGTTGCATTCTGATTCCTCAGAGATGAGATCCGGCTTTGCCCGTCAAGTTTCAACCCTTAGAATGGGTTGTCCAATGTTAATGCCGGCGACGATTTTTGGATTTTGGGCAAAGAAGCGGCAGCGAGCGCCGCATGTCAACCGCTAGAGTTCCAGCTTCCCCTTGTAGGTCATGTCCTTCAAGCGGAACTTTTGGACCAGGCGGATGGAGCCGAAGGTGGTTCCGAAGAAAACTTCTTTGTCCGCTAGCGTAATCGGGTCCGTCTTCGGGAAAAAGAGTTGCACGGCGCCGGTCGCCGGGTCGATTCGGGCATCATCCGGCGCAATCGCCTTTTTTCCTTTACGCATCAGCCGCGCTTGATCCAGCAAGCCCTGCCGGGTGCGCGTCATCCAGAAACGGTCCTGTTCAGGATCGGTTTGCGATGGATTCCCCGATTCATCCACGGCTGGTTTGCGCGCCTGCGCCAGACCGAACACGGTAATCACATAGTACTTATCCGGTTGTGAAAGGGTGTTCTCGGTATCCCTTAGCTCCAGACCGTGCGACCGCAGTAAAGCCTCCCGGACGGGCAGCGCGCTATCCCAGCGCACCGTGACCGGCAGCGTGGGATCGGTTCCCCGCTGCATTTTGCCAACACCGCCGTCCCAACTGTCATCGGAGACGCCCCTTCCGCCTAGACCGATATCCCGGGCGCTGGGGCCTTTCACCGGGTACGTTCGAGCATCCTCATCGGTTGTTCCAATGAAAGCCTGGGCGTGTTTCACCCAGGGTGAATCGTTCAGAACCTGTTCGGTCTCGGCCGGTGTCCATTGCGTGTATTCCTTGCCAGACCACTTGTGGTCCGCCGCGTTCATGAGCAGCGGCAGCAGCAGGCACATCGTTACGGTCAAACACTTCATTACTATTCAGGACGACGGTATCAGTGTTTTGCGTTGCATTCGAACTTGAAGGTCTTCACGAAGCGCGAAAATACGGCGTCAAACCTCTCCAATTGGTCGGCGCGGCAAACCAATTCCAGCCGGTACAACAACTTATTATGGCGCGCCAGCAAGATCTCGTTTACCCATTTGTGGCGGTCCTGAGGATCGAAGTAGCGGTCTTTGGTCAACAGCGCCGAGGTATCCAGAAATTGAACCTCGCGCCGGTCGAGCACCTCCACCTCCTGGGCTCTTTCGAACTTCTTCAGCCCTTGAAGATGAAGATCCACGATATCGGAGAGCTCATCGGGAGCGGGTGAAGCGGCGATGTCCAGCTCTCCAATAGGCATTGAGAACTTGCGCAGGCCCGTTTCGAAGTACATCCCGGCCCCGTCAAATGCCTCCTCGCGGACCCAACGTGCGGGAAAACTGACGCAATAACCCACATCCTTGTTGACGTAGCGTTTCCAGGAGGTGTCCTGCTTCGCGGGATTCCTGGCGCCAAAAGCATTCAGGGATAGGAAGATGGCCGAGAGCAAGAGTCCAGTGCGCAGTCGATACATGGATGAAACTGGCTTATCATATCGCGCGATACTCCCTCGGGCCAATCAGTTTTTTCCTGGTTCAGTACTAAGAGAGCAGCGGCCCGCGCGAACAACTCACTCTTCGCGAGAACTATTCACATGGAAGACCGTAAGAAACAACTCCTGGCCGCGCTGGCCCAGATGGACAAGCAATTTGGAAAAGGGTCGGTGATGATGTTGGGCTCACGGGCTACCCTTCCGGTGGAGGTTATCTCGACGGGCTCAATTGCCGTCGATAACGCGTTGGGCGCCGGCGGATTTCCGCGCGGCCGGGTGGTCGAAGTTTTCGGCCCGGAGTCGTCGGGCAAAACGACGCTCGCGCTGCACGTGATCGCGGAAGCTCAGAAGGCGGGAGGATCCGCCGCGTTTATAGATGCCGAACATGCGCTCGATCCGAAGTATGCCGCAAACCTGGGCGTCGATTGCGAGAACCTGATCGTTTCTCAACCCGACTACGGGGAGCAGGCGCTTGAGATTGCACTGGCTCTGGTCAGTTCTCAGGCTGTGGACGTAATCGTTGTCGATTCCGTAGCCGCGCTTACGCCAAAGGCCGAAATAGAAGGCGAGATGGGCGACAGCCATATGGGCTTGCAAGCTCGAATGATGTCGCAGGCTTTACGCAAACTGACGGCTTCGGTTTCACGGGCGAATACCTGTCTGATTTTTATCAACCAGATCCGCGAAAAGATTGGCGTTGTGTTCGGGAACCCGGAAACAACAACCGGGGGACGCGCGCTGAAGTTCTACTCGTCGGTGCGTGTCGAAGTGCGGCGGGCCACGGCGATCAAAGAAGGCGAAGTGGTCATCGGAAACCGCACCAAGATCAAGATCGTCAAGAACAAGATCGCGGCGCCGTTCCGCGAGGCCGAAGTGGATATCTTCTACGGAAAAGGCATCTCGCGCGAGAGCGACATTCTCGACTTGGGCGTGCAACACGGGATTATCGAGAAGAGCGGATCCTGGTACAGCTATAAGGGCGAGCGAATTGGACAAGGGCGCGAAACAGCCCGGCAGCTTTTGATCGAGAGAACGGATCTGCGGCTTACGCTTGAGGCGGAAGTACGGAGGGTGCTGGGCCTGGACGGGTCACCAGCACTGCCGGCATTGAAGACCGCCTAATTTAACGGCTAAGCCGTCACGCGGGCGGGCGTGTTTTGCAGACCCGTTGCAGGCCTCGGCTGTAGTCCGGCTTTCGCAAGAATCACGTAGACCACAAAGCCAGCGATGAAGCTGTAGACAGCGGCGGGCTGGATGTAGGGCTTGATGTTCTCGGGAACCGGCAGGAATGGCAGGATTCCGATGATGAACCCGACCGCCCAAGCTCCGTAGCCGGCGAAGTTGATTCCCTCTCTAGGACCGGCCCACTTCTTGCCCGAGAGCCAGTAATCGGCGACCATGGCTCCGCAGATGGGTCCAAAAGACGCGCCGATAATAGTGAACAGGCTCACCAGATTCGCCGCGACGCCAGTGATGGCGAGGATGGCCGCTATGACAGCGCCCACCATGGTTGAAGTAGTGCGGCCCACTCCAGGAATCATCGTCGAGAGACTATTTCCCGCGATGAACGAGGAGAAGCACATCGGGGCGATGGAAGCCACCGCGAAGAAGAGAAACGCGATGGCCGCGAAGCCGCCGGTTTGGGCGATAGCCGAATCGTAGTGGAAGTCATGAACACCGTGCGAGACGTGTG
>JALYVD010000164.1 GCA_030853405.1 Acidobacteriota bacterium
GATGAAGATCAGGGCGTCTTCTTCGCCGCTCTTCGTCTGCCGGATGGAGCTTCGATCCATCGTACCGAGCGGGCTTCGACTCAGATCGAGAATACGCTGAAATCGATGCCGGGCATCGAACACGTGACGACGTTTGGCGGGATGGATTTCGTGACTTCGACGAATAACTCGAACGTCGCGACTATCTTTGCAACGCTTAAACCGTGGGACGAACGCACCACAAAAGGGACACAGTTCCAGGCGCTCTTGGGACAAGCACAACAAGGCTTCTTCCAGTTGCGCGATGGTTTTGCGTTTGGTTTCGGGCTGCCTCCAATCCTGGGCCTGGGGACGTCGGGCGGATTCGAATTCATGTTGGAAGACCGTGGCAACGGCAGTATTGAGGATCTCTCGCGCGCGTCAGATTCCCTACTTGCAGCCGCGCGCAAACGTCCGGAACTCGGAACCGTCGTGAGCACTTTCCGCGATAGCGTCCCTGAGTACCAAGTCGCCGTGGATACGGACAAGGCGCAAACGCTGGGGATTCCAGTGAGCGACGTCTACGATTCGCTGCAGACGTTTCTCGGGGGACTGTACGTGAACGATTTCAACCGCTTCGGAAGGACATGGAAGGTTCTGATGCAAGCCGATACGGAATACCGCGGCCAGGCGAGCGACATCAACCGCTTTTACGTGCGCAGTTCTCCGGGCGGCGTTCAAGGCGACATGGTGCCATTGGGAACCCTGGTGAACGTGAAACAAGTAGCCGGGCCCGAAGTGATTTACCGCTACAACCGGTATCGGGCGATCGACATTCTCGGCCAAGCCGCCCCCGGATACAGTTCGGGCGAAGCGGCGGCAGCCATGGAACAAGTGGCCAAACAAGCCTTGTCGAAAGACTATGGCTATGAGTGGACGGGAACGGTATATCAGCAGAAACTCGCCGAGGGAAAAGAAGGCTACACGTTTGGGCTAGCGGCTGTGCTGGTGTTTCTTTTTCTGGCGGCGCTATATGAGAGCTGGTCTATTCCGTTCGCGGTGCTACTCGCCGTTCCTCTCGGATTGTTCGGCGCCTTGCTGGCGGTTTTTCTGCGCCATTACGATTACGACATCTATACCCAGATCGGTATTGTGACGTTGATCGGTCTGGCCGCAAAGAACGCGATCCTGATCGTCGAATATGCGAAGCAGCGGCGTGAAGAGGGCATGTCAATCGTGGATGCCGCAGTAGAAGCGGCTCATCTGCGGTTGCGTCCCATCCTGATGACCTCCTTCGCCTTCATATTGGGTGTAGTGCCCCTTGTGATCGCCACCGGAGCGGGTGCATCGTCGCGGCGAGCGCTGGGCACGGCGGTATTCGGAGGAATGAACGCGGCCACATTGCTGGCTATCTTCGCCGTCCCGGTCTGTTTCGTTGTTTTGGCCCGTCTGACCGAGCGTCGCAGCGCGGCCCGGACCGAAGAACTTTCCGTTGTGGGGGCTTCTCGATGAGGCGCTTATTCGTTGTGCCCTTATTGGGAGCGGTGGTACTGACGTCGTGTGCTATCGGGCCGAACTATACGCGGCCTCAAGTGCCCGCGCCTCCTCAATTCCGTGGCGCGCAAACGGCGCCAACCAGCGCGTCCGTCACTGATGTGTCGCCCTTCGATCTCTTTCATGACCCGACGCTGACGGAGTTGCTGAAAACGGCGCTCGCTCAGAACAACGATGTTCACATCGCCGCCGAACGCGTGGCTGAAGCGCGAGCGCAATACGGAGTCGTGCGATCGAACATATTTCCTTCTCTTGACGCAACGGGAACATTTCAGGCGACGCGGGGATCTTCGGCCGGTTCTTATACATTTCTACCGAAAGGTCTGAATCTGGACTCCAGCTACACGCAAGCCGGATTCTCTTTGTCCTGGGAACTCGATGTGTGGGGCCGTTTGCGGCGGCTGAACGAATCCGCCCGCGCGCAGTACCTCGGGACCGAAGAAGCCCGGCACGGCGTCATGGCAACCGTGATTGCCGACGTTACTACGGACTACTTGAGTCTGCTCGAACTCGATAAAGAGCTTGAGATAGCGCGGCACACACGCGAAATAGCCGAAAACGGGCTGAAGCTGACGGACTTGCGGCATCAACAAGGCGCTGCAACCGGGCTCGATGTCCGCCAGGCGCAAGAACTCCTGTACACTGCGACCGCGCAGATCGCCGCAACCGAGCGCGCGCTCGGCGAAACCGAGGATGCCCTTAGCTTGCTATTGGGGCGGAACCCGGCGGCGATTCCACGCGACCGGAAACTCGCCGATTTTCCCGCAGCGGCGGAGATCCCGGCGGGTGTGCCGTCCAATTTGCTCGAAAAGCGGCCCGATATACGGGAAGCGGAAGACAATCTGATCGCGGCGAACGCGCAGATCGGCGCGGCGAAAGCTCTCTATTTTCCGCAGATATCGCTGACCGGCTTCCTCGGAGGCCAGAGCAGGTCTCTCACGTCCTTATTCACCGGACCGGCACGTCTGTGGTCAATCGCTCCAGCGGCGGCCCTTTCGATTTTCAACGCGGGGCGTATCCGAAGCAATGTCCATCTGACCGAAGCGACACAGCGCGAGATGGTCGCGGCCTACCAGAAAGCGATTCAGAATGGTTTCCGTGAAGTATCGGATGCGCTCATCGACCACCAGAAGAATCTGGAGCAGCGAAAACAGGAGGAACTCTTTGTACAGGCGTTGCAGGATGCCGACCGCCTGTCCCGGCTGAGATATAAAGGCGGCCTCGATAGTTACCTGCAAGTGCTGGATGCCGAGCGCAACCTGTTTCAAGGCGAACTGTCTCTTGCACGGCTGCATCGCGACGAGCTTGTATCGACCGTTCAGCTTTATCGGGCTTTGGGTGGAGGATGGCAGTAACGGGGCATGTCCCGCATATGGGCCCCGAGGGCGGGCCCATATGCGGTAACGTAAGAGTTCCGAACACGTGGGTGAACTCGTTTTGAGCTGCCGAGCAACTGTGCGGTGATCGTTTACTGATCTCAACTACCGAGTTGCCGACCACCTGCAAGCGATCTTAAACCCTTCGCCTTCAGGCACGATCTATTGGCGATCACGCCTCACATCATTACAAAGTGTCCCAAGAGCGATCAGGTATGATCGCGTGAGCACTGAAGGCATGGAGGACATGCACCCAACTGGCAAACAAGCATACTCTGGCAAATAACATATGAACCTTCTAACCGAAGTTCAAAGAAGAGTGACCGAGCTTCACACCCACGACCGCCTAGACGGAGTTAAGGCGGCAATCAGACACGTAGAAGTTGCCGAGCGATACCTTGAACGCGGTCGAAATGACGATGAGCCGGACGCCTTCAACGACGTAATCTATCGTTGTAACCAAGCGTTTGAAGGAATGTTGAAGGAAGCGTATTCGGCAATTCACGTGGGCAAAGATGTCACAAAGCTTTCACCGAATGAGATTGAGCAATATTTTGTCAAGAGTGAGAAGCTCGCTGAGCGTGTTTCGACGCTGTTCAAGAATTATCGCCAGCAGTGGCGCAACCCATCTACGCACGATCACACGATTCTCTTCTCGGAACAAGAGGCAATCTTGGCCATAGCAAGTGTCTCGGCCTTTTCCCTTGTCTTAATAAACCAAATCGTTGAGCAGGTCAATTTCAAACGACAGCAGCAAGAAACGGAAAGGCGTCGAGAGGCGTTTCAAGACGAATGGGCTGCTGTATCCAAGAAGCCTCTGGCGGAACAGACGCTAGCGCTCCTGAAGTTGTTTGAACGTGAACTGTCTCAAAAGGGCGAACCGCTGGCCAGCGAGGCTGAACTGATTGGAAGATTCAGTGGCTTCGTAGCTGGCCTGAAAGTCGGCATCGACATTACGACAGAAGCCAAGTTGGGCGCTATTCTTAGGGCAGACCTTCTACTCCGAAGAGGAGACGAGGCCACGATCGTCGAAGTGAAGAGGCGCGGGCGTGGAAGCAGCAGCCGATTAGCGGAGGCTGCGATCGCTCAAATGGTTCGATACTTAAGTGTTGCCGACGCGGGCTCTGGCATCATCTATTTCTGGTCCTCGGACGGTCGAGGCAAGCTACAGGAGCGCCAACTAGATATGGAGAGTGGAAAAAATATATGGGTACTCGGCGATGTGTAGCTAACGTCGCAGCTTGATCGACTGCATGGGGAGCTGCGGCTTGAACAACTAGCGAATCTTTACCGGACCTCAAGGCTGACTGTGGCCGTGCCCAGGTCTACAGCCTTCGAGTACAGCAAACGGATTTGACGAATCATCAGCATCTCAGACGTGTGGATTCGGCCAAATTCCTCACGTGTAGTCCGCCAGCGGTTATTGATCACCGGAAAGGGTTGTTTCCGGATAGAGGGCGGATGACGCGCCCCTCGGAAACTGGACAGATGTCCTCGCAAAACAGCCCCATCGCCCACAGGAATGTGTAAAGGCGCTAAAAATTCGCTGCTTCGAGCTCTTAAGTCAACGCATGTGGGTTGGCTGCCGCATGTTAGCATCGGGTCATGGCCGACCAGAGCCGCCTCTTTCAGGCGGGCCCAGATCCATTTGGACGTATGTGGAACGTTCAATTTCGCTGGTTACAGACCGGCATCTCCATACGCCACGCCGACACGGTGGATGTGAAATTCTTTGTCACGCCTGACGGTGGTGAAACGGAGGAGAAGGTCATTGCACTGCCGCATCCCGCCTTGCTCGAACTCTCCCGGAAGCACAACCGTAAGCTGACGGACCCGGTCTGCATGCGCCTCGCCGCCGCGCATCTGAAATACATGATCGAAACCTCGGAAGACATGGACAAGACGCTGGTTACGGTCGCCCCCGGTGAGCTTTCCGTGTACGATCAGCAAATGCACGGTGTAACCGTTCCTCAACGCGCGTAATCCATTCGGCGTGCGCACCAAGTGTTCGTGGTAAGAATAGCTTTTAAAACTCACCCGGTCCTAATGTTAGTTTGCAAAGGATGAATTATGGTCAATTGTCCAAAGTGTGATGCTGCGATCGACGTCGAAGAAGAAGAACTGGACGAGGGCGACGTCCTTTCCTGCGATGAATGCGGGGCGGCTTTGAAGGTGGCAAGCCTTCATCCGGTTGAACTCGAGTCCGAAGACGAAGCGGGAAAAGTCGATGACGACATCAATTTCGACGAGGATGACGATGACGACGAGGACGAAGAAGAAGAGGAAGCTGAAGAAGAGAACTGGCATTAGACTGCTGCGGTTGTGGCGGCAAACAGGAACCGGATTATGACCAAGGAGTCCCTCGTGAGGCGCGTTTCTGGAATCGCGTCCGTGATCGCGCTCTTTGGCGCGTTCTCGGCTGCCTTATGCGGACAGAGCGTGACTCCTCCGGTTATTCCTCAGCCCGGGCAAGTTCACATTCCGCCTAATACGCGGGTCATTCAAGGTACCGTGCAAGATGCGAAGGGCGCTCCCGTCGGCGGCGCCGTGGTCCTTCTAAAAGACACCAAAACACTTCAGATTCGCTCGTATATCGCACAGCAGGATGGTACGTACCACTTTTATGGGCTGAGCACCGATATAAACTATCAGCTGCGAGCCGAGACCAAAGACATGACGAGCCCCAGCAAGTTGGTCAGCGTCTTCGATAGCCACAAATTCATCAAGGTGAACTTGAAGTTGAAGAACAAGAAGAAGCCGTTTACCGCCTAATCCGTCTCCATGAAACACCACGACATTATTGACCGTATAAAGCAGATCGCGATTGTGCCGATTGTCCGGACTTCCAATGCCGAAATGGCGATCCATGCCGTAGAAGCCGTTTACGAGGGCGGCATACCTTGTGTCGAAATCACGATGACAGTGGATGGTGCGATCAAGGCGCTCGAAGCTGTCGCCGACCGCTACGGCGACAAGATTATTCTCGGGGCTGGCACGGTTCTCGATCCCGAGACGGCACGTTCCTGCATGCTGGCGGGCGCTCAATTCTTCGTTACGCCTGCACTGAATACCAGGACCATCGAAATGGCCAAGCGCTATAGCAAACCGATTTTCCCGGGCGCGCTGACGCCGACCGAGGTTCTTGCCGCTTGGGAGGCGGGCGCCGATGGTGTGAAGATTTTCCCATGCAGTGCGGTGGGTGGCGCCAAGTATATCAAGGCGCTGAAGGGGCCCTTCCCGCAGATTGAGATGGTGCCGACGGGCGGCGTCAACCTGGACACCGTCGGTGACTTTATCGCGGCGGGTTCTTCGGCGGTCGGAGTCGGGGGCGAGTTGATCGATAACAAAACTTGCACTGACCGCAATTACAAGGTCATCACCGAACGCGCACGAAAATTCCGTGAAGCGGTCTCTTTGGCGCGGAGCGAGGCCGTATCAGTGTAGTCCAGCGCGCGAACTCGGGTCGGCGAACCGCAAACTGCAAACTCAGTGCAAACTCAGGACGGAGGGTGATTAACTCCTAGCGAACCAGCCGGACGGACTATTTCCCGAGGAGTACGAACTCAGAGTTAAATATCCTCCGTCCTGAGTTTAATTAATACCTGGGTATCGCCGGGTCGATTTCGATGCTCCAACGATCAATTCCGCCAGCTACGCTGAAGCAGTTCTCAATCCCTCTCTGGCGAAGCCACGCGACGACGTTTAAACTGCGTACGCCGTGATGGCACAAAACCGCCAAATCTGATTCATCGCCCAGCGCCTCGATCCTTTGAAACTCGCCGGGAACGGATTGCATAGGAATCAGCACCGATCCTTGGAGTTGCGAAATGGCCACCTCCTCGGGTTCACGAACATCGATGAGGACGACGTGATCTCCTTCGCTCAGACGTGCTTGCAGTTCATGTGGAGTAAGTTCTAGGATTTCGGCCATGTGATCTCATGCCATACTGAATGGTCAAAGAAAGCATACCTCGAATGGCGCAGCTTGGCGAGGCGATCGCTCGGTACCACCAACTCCTCGAAGATGTCAGCTTTCGCGATCTGGCATGGGCCGAGGAACTCCAGGAGCAGATGCGTCAGCAGGGGCTCACCGATTCCGGACGCTTGCTTGCGCCCATTCTGCGGCCGGATTTCATCACCAAGTCTCAATTGACCAGGCTGACCACCGTATCGGAGCGGCTTGCCACGATTCTGGATCAAGTGGAAGCGCTTGCTCTCCAGTCTCCGCAATTGCTGAACAGGGTACAGATGCTTCCCGCGGAGAAGATGCTTGCTTCCCTTTCGTGTGGATACGCGCGGTCCAGCATTGCTTCGCGCATGGATGCGGGTCAGCGAAACGGATCTCTTTCCTTGCATGGACTGGAAACCTGCAAACCTGTTGGACTTGGGTACGCCGATCGCCTGGCCGACCTCTTCTTACGGCTGCCGATCATGAAGGAGTTCCAGAAATCTGCCTATCAGGTCTCAAAAGTTGGCGGCCCGCGCCCTCTGCTTCGGGCGATTCTTCATGCCTGGAAAGAATTTGGCGGCAACTATCAGCCGAATATTGCCATCGTGGAGCTTCGGAATCCCGCTGGGACGACGATAGGGGAGGGCGAGTTGGTGGCAGAGTTACTGAAGCACGCGGGGGCATCCGTCCGCCTCGTCTGGCCCGAGCAGCTTGAGTACTCCGATGGAAAGCTCCGCTCCGGCGACTTCCAGATCGATGTTGT
>JALYVD010000168.1 GCA_030853405.1 Acidobacteriota bacterium
GCATAGTCCTGGCGTCCGAGTATGTTGAGATCGTACGCCAGGATCTTGTGAGACTCCGCGAACTCTTTATTTAGGATGAGGCTCTTGCACAACATCGTTAAAGACTGTTGAATCCGATGAAGCCGGAAATCGGAGTAACCGAGTTGATAGAACGCTTGCCAGGATTGCGGGTGGCCGGCCACGTAACTTTCTAGGCCGTTGCTTGCCTCAGCGAACCGGCCAGCCTTGATGAGACTCTCGTAGCTGGACAAGGCCGGATCACTGTCAGCCCGGACTGTTGCGCCGGCTAACACGAGTAACATAGCGCTAATTGCCGTTCTTGGTCGAGGCATGGCCGCTTTGTCCTTCAGGTGAAGCGAGTATCCAACTTACTCTGTCGTCAGAAGCGGCTCGGAGCCGACTGGCAATCGCAAGCTGAGCCTTAGCAGATTCTTGATCTTTCAAAGCGTTCAGCACGAGTCCCAACTGATAGTGAGCCTTCTGCGAGCTGGGATCGAGTTGAACAGCCGATTCGAGTTCTCGTTTGGCATCGTTCAAACGCCCTATAGACCGGCATTCCAATCCGAGTGCGATGTGCGCCCGTGCGTGATCCGGATGATGAGCGACTACCGATTCAAGCAGAGCGATACTTTTCTCCTTATCTCCATTCTGATCGGCGATGACTCCGAGGTAGTAGAAAGACTCCGCCTGCTGCGGCTCTAAGCGGATGCTCCGTTCGAAGTACCGCGTTGCCGCGGCGTTGTCGCCCTGGAGAAAGAAAGTAGCGCCAAGAGCATAAGCCACTTGCGCGTTGTTGGGGCTGGAATCGAGTAGTCCCCGATAGATCTTGATTGCGGCGGGAAAATCCCGGTTGGCAATCCGCGCCGAAGCGAGAGCATATTGGGTCGCCGGGTTCGCCGGATCGAGTTGCGCCGCGCGTTCAAGGTTCGCGGTTCCGTCTTTGATCAAATCCATTTGCAGACACAGGGCGCCCAGTGAGAAGAGGACCGCCGGATCGTTCGGGCTGAAGCCTTTCGCCTTCAACAAGAGGGCCAGCGCCGCCTCGCTGTTTCCCTGGAGGTTCTCAATCCGCGCCAAAGCAAGGAGCGCATCCACGTGGCGGGGAGCGACCACGAGAACCTGCTGTAACTCTTTCCTTGCATCCGCAATCCTCCCCGTCGTCTGGAGCAAAGTTGCCAGCGTGAACCGCGCGCCAGCGAGTTTCGGCTCCATTGCGAGGGCGCGTCTCAGGTGGGATTCGGCGTCCGCGAAATTGGTCTGCTGGAATTCGATGCTGCCGAGAAGGCTGTAGTCGAGGGCAGTTGCGTTGTGTTCAATCGAGGCTAATAAAATATTTCGAGCTTCCGTGACCGAGCCGGCTTTGTAGAGAGAGAATGCTCTTGTGAAGGCCTGGTCCTGAGCGTTGGCGAGACCTGCACAGCCGAGAACCATGGCCAATAGCAGCTTGGACATCTAAATAAGAATGATAGCCGGGACGAGGTGTCCCGGCTATTGGTTAGGGCTATTGGTTAGAAGTTAACCTTCATGTAGAGTTCGAACGCTCTCGGAAGATTACATTGGCCGGTGATGGTTCCGAAGGCGTTGCCATCACTCAGGTTGGTATCGGGATCACACCACTGGTGGCGGTTGAATATGTTAGAGCTATTGCCGCCGACACGCCATGTCACCCGCTCCTTGATTACGAAGTCCTTGTACAAGGAGAGATCTTCGTTGTAGTTCGCCCAGCCGCGCAAAACGGAGTCCAAGCGGCCTTCGTTGCCCAGACTGCCGGGAGGAGGCAAGATGAATGCGCTCGAACTGATGTAGTGACTGGAGCCGACAACGATGTTGCCGTTGTTGGTATTCACGTATCCACTGACTCCGGCAACACGATCTGGCAGGTAGCCGGTATCGAACAAGATGCCGCCATACGGATTACTGGAATAGTAGATGCCAAGGGGTCTGCCGTTTTCATAACGGAGGTTGCCCGCAAGAGTCCATCCGCCTAACACCGCGTTGACCACGCCACCGCGATTCAGAAACTTCTTGCCTCTGCCGAAGGGCAATTGGTCAACGAAGGTGACTGTGAGGACGTTAGGAACATTGTCGATCGAGACGGCCTTCGTAGGCAGGTACACGCTGATCGGCTCAGCACCCCCGAACCCTTGGGTAAGGCCGGATTCGGCGCCATCGTCGAGCAGTTTCGACCAGACCCAACCCGCATTGAGCTGAAGACCATTACTGAAGTTCTTCTTGAAGGTCGCCTGTAGAGAGTTGAATGTGCTCCAACCGTTTGCTGAGTTGAATTGTGGAACGGACTGGTATTGCGGATAAGGCCGGAGCGCCTGGGCCACTGAGCCGACGAACCCTGGATAAGGAGAGGGGAAGCCGTTGGCCTGCGGAGTGCCGACTTGAGCACTTAATTCAGACGCCGGATATTGCTGCAGGATCAGCGGGTTGTTCTGGTTAAGGTCGCTCAACTGGCTTCCGCTGATCAGCCGGGTTCCATGATTCGCGACATAGGCTAGGTCGATAACCATGCTGTTAGATATCTGCCGCTCAACCGATACCGTCCAGTTCTGGTAGCGCGGCAATGTATCACCGCCCGGGTTCATATATTGGATGCTGTTGCCGTTCTGAAGAGTGGGGCTGATTCGCGGAGGAAGAGCGACCGCGCTCTGCGGGAATCCATTGTCCAAAGAAAAGACAGCCTGCCTTCCACTAGTCAGGTCAGTTACGGACGGGTTCGTGCTGTAACCGTAATTGGGGTTGGCGTTAAAGCCGTTCATGGTGACGCCGGAGTAGTAGATGCCGTACCCGCCCCGAACCACAGTTTTGTCATTAAGCCGGTACGCGAATCCGAATCGAGGTCCGTAAGTGTCGGCCTGAAGCTTCTCAAAGGTATTCGCCTGACCGTTTTGGCCCGCGAACACCAAGGCGCCAAGATGGCCGCCCGCGCCCGGGTTTGCGACGTTAGGTTCAAACGAGGAATACTCGTTGTGACGCTCGGTTCTGGGGTATTGGAAATCGTAACGGAACCCAAAGCTGAGGGTCAGTTTGTCGGTGATCTTCCAATCGTCATTTACCCAAGGAGCGAAGTAAGGGCGGCGGTAATCGGAGAAGGAAGGAACACCGAATCCGGCATGGCTGACTTGTCCGAGCAGGAACGACGCGTAGGGGTCACCGGTGCCACCGACCACCTTGCCGCTGGCGTCAAAGGCTCCGGTGTTGGCAGCTACGAAATTGAAGGACCCAGCATCACCGACGTAGGCGCCCGTGAACCAGCGCTCCCAGCGATATTCGACTCCAGCTTTGAGAGTGTGCTTGCCAAGTATTTTTGTGGTGTCGTCCAGAAACTGGTATCTGTCAGTTCCCTGATAGCCGCCGGTGTTGCTTACTCCGAAGCCGGAGTACCGTTCATCGAAATTGATATTGGGGAAACCCCCGCCGTTCTCGAAGGGAATGCCCGTGATGCCAACTTTCGAGGCCCAGTCTTTGCCCACGATAGATGGATAGCTATCGGGAAGAACCCATCGATCATAAGAAAATACCGCGTGAGTGAAAAGGCTGGGACTGATAACGTCCGTGACCTGAAGGTGAGCGGTATGGGTGGAAATTTCCTGCATCCGAGGATGGCCAATGGGACCACCGCAGCCGCCAATGTTATTACAATCCAGCTCACGCGGGCGGTCGTCGTAGTTATAGGTCAGACTAAGCCGTATTTTTTCCCCGACATTGTGATCGATGCGAGTCAGAATGGTTCGAGCATTCAAGAACTGCTGCGCTGGCCCGAGCAGGTAATTATTCGACAATGCGCCGTTCGTAGGGGCGGGGAGATAGGACTGAATGTTTCCCGCAACCGTGGATGTTGGGCCCGTCACTTTGTTGCCGGCAAAAGGATCGCGGACGGTGAGATTCGCCGCGCCCCCGCATGCCGAGGCACTTCTGGTTGTACTTGGATTGAAGATTTCGCCCTGATAGATGGGACGTCCACAAGCGTCTATTGCAATCTGCTGCGCCGTCAAATACTGGGAGAAATCACCGGTGCGGATCTGGCTGTCCGCAACTGTCGAAAAACCACTTCCCGCTCCCGCGTTGGTGTATTTGAACTGATCAAAATTGAAAAAGAAGAAGCTCTTGTTTTTTCCGTTGTAGACCTTCGGAATCGAGATAGGGCCGCCTAATGTAAAGCCATATTGATTCTGCCGGACGGGAGGACGGACCGGGGCTATTTCGCCTCTGGCCTGGAGTTTATCGTTATCGAAGTACTCGTAGGCCTCGCCATGGTATTTGTCCGTTCCGCTTTTAGTCGTGTACTCAACAAAGCCACCGCTGGTGTGACCGTATTGGGCGCTGAACGTATTGTCGATGATGCGGGCCTCGGCGATAGATTCGTAAGGCGCCGAACGTTCTTGCGTCCCGTTGTGGCCGCTGACTTCACCGTAGGATGCGCCGTCAAGGAAGTTTTCGAAAGCGCTACGCTGTCCGCCATTGATTCGCGCTCCAAACGCGCTTCCCGGGTAAATGTTGCCCTGGGTGGGTGCGACGAACGTCGGGAACGTGTATAGCTGCGCCTCGGGGACGCGGTTTTCTCCCGAGCCCATAATAGCGGGCAAGGACTCGTACTCCAATTGATTTACCGATCCGGACATTTGGGCGTTATCGGAGTTGAGTTGCTCGGTCTCGGCACTGACCTCAACGGACTGCTGAACCTCGCCAACCTGGAGCGCAAGGTCCTGGCGGAAGGTCTGCCCCGAGGCGAGAGTTATATCGCTGGCGTGGAACGCTTTGAATCCAGGCATCGCGACACTGACTTCGTAAGTACCGATGATCAACGGAGGGGTGCTGTAATTTCCCGAGTCCGTGGTTGTGACGTTTGTTACTACTCCGGTCTTGGAATCCTTTATCGAGACCTGAGCGTGCGCGATCGCGGAACCTTGGGGATCTGTCACCAGACCCGTGATCGTTCCCCGGTCGGCTTGCGCGTAGAGCATGAGCGCTGAAAAAGCGCAAAGCAAAACGATTAGCTTAACCTTCATACTTAGAACCCCTTCTGGATATGCCCACTGGGCAGTTAAGAAGAGTCTGAGACCGGCTCTGCTGTTAATCAAGTCTTTTCACGGTTGGCACACGGTTACGAGTTCTGTATTCGTAACAAAACAATCGGATTAAGCGCGTGGGCAGGAATTCCGATCAAACTATTAAGCAGGGGTTACGCAACCGCTTACGTCTCCTGTCTCAGGCCGCTTTGCTTAGGTCCGATGCGGCTTTCTCCTGCTGTAATTTGCTCAAGTAGAGTTCGAACCTGTTGTCGAGCATGAAGAAGTCGTCTGGCGAGCACGTCGCGGGAGAGTGTTCAGGAAGGAGTTCGCCGTCCATTTGGGCTTTTTGTGGAACGAAGCCAGAATCGGTGGAAACGGCTGCTTCAATTTCCTCTATGCTTTCTCCGGCGACAGCGGTGTTTTTGGAAGAATGAGGAACGAACCCACGGTCTTTCTGGAGTTGGCGGAGAGAGGATAGCGATTTGTGGAAACCGCGCTCGGCAGCCGACATGAGGCGCTGAAAGATCGGCATCATTTCTGTGACGGCGACGACGCCGATTTTGGGATCGGTGTAACTCATGAGGCCGGCTTCACGTTCTCTCCAGCGCCGGATGCGCCAGAACTGCTCGGCCATTTCGTTTACCAGGATTTCTTCGGTGGTGTTGACGGGCTGGTGCTCAGCGCGGAGATCGGCTTTGAGGGCGTCGAGTTCGGCGGGATTCTCGTCGGGGTAGATGAGCGCTTTCGAGTAGAGTCCGTGTTTGAAGGAATTGCGGCTGCTGGCGGATTTGCCTTCCGGACTGCGGGGTCCAGTGCTGTGCTGGGAGCTTTCACGGTTAATGTCGGCTCGCGGGGTGGACACCTCGGGAGTTGCCGGTGTGGTCTGGTTTTTGCGGGCTTGTTTGAGTGCCTGGCGCTCGGCAGCGCGGCGGAGTTGACGGGATTGCATTTCGATACTGTTTTCGCAGACGGGTGCTCGGGTGAGGCGCGGGAAGTGGGGTTAAGAGGTTGATTGCAGGGGAGAAAAGAAAGTTGCCATGTTTGGGACGGGGATTCGGAACCGGAGATTGGCCGGACGTGGCGGCCAGCGCTGGAGTTTGGACGTTTAAGTGCTACGTGGAGCATCTGTTGTCCAGTTCTCCGCGATGCCGACTGGACGGACAGGTGAAATCCCGCTTTCCTGGGGACGTGTCAAGGACTTTGTGTAAACGCGTTTTTTATGTTCGGCTAAGTAAGCCCCCCCGGGGTTTGGTGTCTCTTTGCTGCCCCGCTGTACCGGGTCGCGAGCCAGCCTGCTCAATACGCTCCGGCCAGCGAATCTCGAATTGGCGCAGCGCCTCGCGCCAACCCTGCACCGTATGCCACTTCTTCGACACGTTCCGCAGTGCCAAGTACAGCAGCTTGATCGCGGCATCCTGGGTCGGGAAGGTTTTCAGACATCGGCGACGACCTGGTGCTTGGGATACTTCCGCCGGAACTCCGCTAGCGCCACTTCGGCCCGCTCCACCGTCGGCGCCCGGTAGATCGTTTTCAGATCGGCGGCCAGACTCCGCCGCTCTTTCCAGTTCACGAATTGCAAGCTCGCGCGGATCAAATGTACGATGCAGGTCTGCACCAGCGTGCTCGGAAAGACCGCCTCAATGGCTTCCGGAAAGCCTTTCAGCCCATCGGTGCAAATCACGAAGGCATCCTTCCTGCCGCGATTCTTCAGGTTCATCAGCACCGACATCCAGTATTTGGCGCCTTCCGTGCCGATGGCTGTGTAAACCGCCCGGTTTTCCACCTGCCGTCCTGGCGCATTCTCACCATCAGCGCATCCAGGTAAACGATCGGGTACAGCGCCTCAAGCGGCCGGTCCTGCCACGCCTTCACCTCTTCCATCACGCTGTCGGTCACCTCCGAAATCAGCGCCGCGCTCACTTCCACGCTGTACATCTCCTGCAGATGCCCTTGCATATCGCGTACCGTCATCCCGAGCGCGCGGCGCTAAAGCGTCGCTGCTCCGCAGCGATACATGGACAGAATCTTCGCATCGAAGCCCTCAAAGCGCGTCTGGTGCTTCTCGATCAGCTTCGGCTCGAAGGCGCCGTTGCGATCCCGTGGCGCCTCAATGGTCATCTCGCCCGCTTCGCCCTTGAGCGTCTTCTGGCTCTTGCCATTGCGCGAGTTGCCGCTTCCGTACCCGGCTACCTCGTGCTTCTCGTAGCCCAGGTGATGGTTCAGCTCACCGGCCAGCA
>JALYVD010000183.1 GCA_030853405.1 Acidobacteriota bacterium
GCGACTTGATCGTAAGTTTCCCGTCCGTCGGCCACCCGAGCGCGGTCGCATAAAGCACATCCCCTTTCGTCGTGAACCGGATATCCTCCGCCGTGTAACCGCCCGTCGCCGTGTCGTGGAATGCCCCACCTTTCACCTTTGTCGGTCCCTCGCCGTAAATCTTCCAGGGACGCGTTCCATAGATCGCCTCGCCATTCGTGCTCAACCATTGCCCCATGTCCAGCAGGATCTTCTGAGCTTCCTCCGGAATCGTCCCGTCCGGTTTCGGCCCAACGTTCAGAAGGAGGCAACCATTCTTACTCACGATGTCAACAAGCTGTTGAATCAGCGATTCCGGTGACCGGAACGTATCGCCCTTGATATATCCCCACGATTTCACGCTGATCGAGGTATCGGTCTGCCACAGAAGAGGGCGCCCTGAGTCCAGCTGTCCGCGTTCAATATCGAGCACAGCAGCGCCTTCGGGATAGGCCGTGTACTTGTAGTTGATCGCCGCCGCGTAGCCGTTCTTTGCGGCATCGTTGTAGTAGAAGGCCGCCAGCCGCTTCAGGTATGGTTCGAACTCCTTGGTGTTGATCCACCAATCGAACCATAGGACTTCGGGATGATACTTCGTTACGATCTCCGCGGTTCGTGCTAACCAATCGTCCAGATAAGCGGGGTCCGGATGCCCTTCAAACTTATTCTCATTGGTGGGTCCAACGTGTGCGGGACCGTAGAAGGACGCATACTTTGGGTCGCGGACATCCGAATCGAACTCGCGCCCGCCATTCATAAAAAAATAATGCTCGGCGCGATGGCTCGAAGCTCCGAAGTGTAGTCCGGCCTGGCGCACGGCCGCCGCAAGTTCGCCCACCACATCCCGCTTCGGACCCATCTTCGCCGCCGTCCAGTCGCTGAGACCGGAGTTGTACATCGCGAATCCATCGTGGTGCTCCGCAACGGGAATGACATATTTTGCGCCCGCGCGCCGGAACAAATCGGCCCATCTCCGGGCATCGAACTGCGCGGCCTTGAACTCCGGAATAAAGTTCTTATATCCGAATTTCGATTGCGGCCCGTAAGTGGCAACCTCGTGCTGGAAATCCTTGCTGCCCTGAAGGTACATGTTGCGTGGGTACCACTCACTATCGAACGCGGGAACCGAATAGACGCCCCAGTGAATGAAAATGCCGAACTTCGCGTCCTCATACCAACTCGGGATTTTGTAACCCTTCAACGAATCCCACGTAGGTTGATAGGGCCCCTGGTGTGCTTCTCGATCTACTTGATCGAGTAGTTGCCGCCGCTGACCGTCGTACTTTTGAATAGATTTCTGCCACACCATATCGTCGGCATTCGGGGTTTGCCCCCAAACCGAGATACTCGTCACCGCCGTAAGAACAAGCAGGAAATTCAGGATCTTCTTGGATTCCACGTGTAAGCCGTTCCAAAGGATGATATCAGTTAGCGATAACTCTATCGATGACCGAAACGTCGCGTTCCGGGTTGATGAAAATCCAGCAGACTGCCGCAATGAGATACAGGCAGGATAGGATGTGCAGCGGCATGCTCCAGTTGCCGAGGCGGTCAACGATGTAGGCCAAGACGATTGGGCTCAGGATACCGCCAATTTGGCCTGCCGTGTTCATGGTCGCGCTGAGTACGGCTGAGTTCCTTCCGCCGAGTTCGATGGCGGTAGCCCACGCAGGAGCAAGAGTGAACATCGACGCCGCGCCGCCCACTGCAATCAGTAATCCCGCTAGCCGCCCATCGCCCACCAGCGTCCCTGAAACCATGGCGATCGCCGCAACCAAATATGCCACTCCGGCAACTCCACAATGACCGGCTCGCATCCCGAACCGCCGCGACAGTGCATCGGTCGCGATACCGCCCGTGATATCTGCCACAACGCTAAGAATCAGCGGCAAACCAGCGAAAATCGCGAGTTCCACGTTTGCCATCCCGCGCGATTTCGCCAGATATGTTGGCAGCCATGTAATAAAGAAATAGAACCCGTAGGTGTTCGCGAAATACTGTACGCACAACGGGAACAGACTTCTGGTTCGAAAGACATCGCGCCAGGATCCATGGTGATCCGGTGGAAGCCCACGAGTGCTCTCTATCAGATCCCGCTCCACTGACCCGACTGCGGAATGATCCCGAGGCTCATCGCGAAACCACCGGGACCACATCAGCGCCCACAGGAAGCCGACGGAACCGAAAATGACAAAAATGATCCGCCAGCGTAGAAACCTCGCCAGGTAAGCCACAAGGATTGGGGTGAGTCCGCCCGACAAATGAGCGCCTGCGAAGAACATGCCTTGTACTCGTCCCCGTTCGCGTGTAGGAATCCAGCGCGTAAATACACGAGCTGCGTTCGGCCACGCACCCGCTTCGCCGATCCCAAAGAGAAACCGGATTATCAAAAGAGTGGCGTAGTTGAAAGCTCCGGCGGTCGCGATCGTAAACATCGACCACCACAGAACGATGCGCGTTAGCACCCGCCGGCTGCCTACACGATCGGCCCACCAAGCGGTGGGAATCTCGAAAAGCGCGTAGGCAAGGGTGAAGGCACTGAATGCATAGCTCATCTGGATGTGAGTGAGCCGCAAATCGCGCATGATGTTCGGCGCAAGAATGGAGATGCAAACCCTGTCCAGATACGTGACGGCCGCGAGCGTCATCGTGAATGCGACTACGCGGTATCGAATGTGGGTAATCGCGATGCGGTTCCCAGTTGTTGTCAGTTCGTCTTGCACGCAGTTAGAGTTTATTACCGCCTCTCAAGCGAATGAGGTTAACAACTCGTTCGCGGACTGAAATCCGACTTTGGATAAACTGCCAGCATGACTCGGTCTTTGTTCCTTTTGTTGTTTTCCGCTGTTTTGATTCCTACCGCTTCCCGCGCGCAAACAAATCCGTTCGTGGGCCACTGGGATTTCGATGTGCCCACGCCGCGCGGTATTGGCGCCAACTGGCTCGGAGTCTCGGATAAGAATGGGAATCTGGAAATCTGGTTTCAACCAACTGGCGGCAACGTCTATCAGGTTAAAGATTTCAAACAAAATGGCTCGCATCTAACTCTGACGTTATCGCCCGCTAACAGCAAACGCCCGTCGCTGACGTGGGACCTGGACGCGAGTGCCGGGAAGCTGACGGGAACACAAAAACGTGGGGACAACACCATTCAGCTGACAGGACTGCCTGCACCGGCGCTGGATCGCCACGCACCCGCATCTTGGACGAATCCGGAACCTCTATTCGATGGTAAAGACCTAAACGGTTGGGAGCCGGTTGGCGACACCGCTCATAATCATTGGGTGGTGCAAGATGGTCTGTTGATAAACCAGGAACACGGCGCGAACCTGAAGACCACGCGGAATTTCGAAGACTTCAAATTGCATTTTGAGGTGAACTGCCCTGACGATTCCAACAGCGGCTTCTATCTGCGTGGCCGCTACGAATTGCAGCTTGAATACGAGCCTCTGGAGAGAGATCCACCCAATCGGCGGATGGGGTCAATCTATGGACGAATCGCACCGGCGATCGATCTACCGCGCACGCCGGGACAATGGGAAACGTTCGATGTCACCCTCGTTGGACGTACGGTGACGGTAATCCGGGATGGCAAGTTGACGATCGATCATAAGGAGATCGAGGGGATTACCGGCGGCGCGCTCGATGCGGATGAGGGAAAGCCGGGACCCTTTTACATTCAGGGCGATCACACCGGCGGCTTGAAGTTCCGCAACATCACGGTTTCGGTTCCGCGGCAATAATTCGTGCAGTACCCTCGACTCAGGTTCCTGGTAGTTGGCTGCATTTCGCTCGCAAGCGTGTGTCAGGCTGTTGGATCAGACCACGCACTGTGGAGCGACTATGGAGGAGCCTCGGATTCGGCGCAATATTCTACGCTTACGCAAATCAACGGTTCGAACGTACGGAACTTGCAAATCGCCTGGAGTTATTCCACCGGAGACAGTAACAAATACTTCTTCGCTCCGTTGATGGCTCACGGCCTTCTTTACGTTTTGGCGAAGAACGACTCCTACGTGGCATTGGACGCTTCGAATGGAAAGGAAATCTGGGTTCATCCAAATGATCCGCGGACGAAGTTGCTCACGAATCGCGGCATCAATTACTGGGAGAGTAAGGATGGAGCCGATCGCCGGCTGTTGTTCGCGAGCAACAACTTCCTTCAAGCTCTCGATGCCCGCACGGGTGTTCCGATAAAGTCTTTTGGCAAGAACGGATGCGTTGATTTGAAGGAAGGGCTGGGCCGCGATCCGAATACGCTCAGGCTCGTTCAGTCCACTACTCCGGGCCGTGTGTTTGGTAACTTGCTGATCCTTGGTTCAGCAACCAACGAAGAGTACGAATCGGCTCCGGGCGACATTCGCGCCTTTGATGTTCTGACAGGCAAGCAGGTCTGGATTTTCCATACCGTTCCTCATCCGGGCGAGGTTGGATATGAGACTTGGCCCGCCGAAGCCTGGAAAAACGTGGGCGGGGCGAATAGCTGGAGTGAACTTACGCTCGACGAGAAGCGCGGAATCGTATACATCCCGACTGGAAGTCCCAAATACAACTTTTACGGAGCCGACCGCAAAGGGGCCAATCTGTTCGGGGATTGTCTGCTGGCGCTGGATGCGCGAACGGGCAAACGCTTGTGGCACTTTCAGATGGTTCACCACGATATCTGGGACTACGACAATGCGGTTGCTCCAGAATTGCTCACGGTGACGCACAACGGCAAGCGTGTTGACGTTGTAGCACAGGCCGGAAAGGAGGGATTCCTGTGGGTGTTCAACCGCGTGACCGGCGAGCCGCTTTGGCCCATTGAGGAACGAGCAGTCCCACGATCCGACATGCCAGGAGAAGAGGCTTGGCCAACCCAGCCGTTCCCATCCATGCCTCCGCCCTTCGCCCGTCAGAGTTTCACCGAAAAAGATCTGAGCCCATTCATTGAAGATCCCAAGGAGCGGGCGCGTTTTCGCGATGAGATACAAAACGCCCGCAATGAGGGCATGTTTACGCCCCCTGGATTGCGCAACACGGTAGAGATGCCCGGCAACAATGGCGGAGCGAACTGGGGCGGCGTGGCGGCTGATCCGTCAAATGGAACTCTCTATGTAGTTTCGAAAGATCTACCCGCCATGCTCAAGTTAGAGCAACGACCGCAACATCCGGGGAAGTACTACAGCGGCTTCGGATTCATGATCACAAGTTCCGGGGTGTCGCCCATCGCTCCGCCGTGGACTTCGCTTACGGCATACGATCTGAACAAAGGCAGCATTGAATGGAAAATCCCGCTCGGCGAGGTTCCAGAACTTGCAGCAAAGGGAATCACGGACACCGGTGTCCATTTTCCGAAGCTTGGGCCAGTGGTAACGGCGGGTGGCCTGATCTTCACGGCGGCCCGCGACCGTAAGGTGCGAGCGATCGACAAACGTACAGGCCGTGTGTTGTGGGAGATGCAGTTGAGCGCCGGTATGGAAGGCATACCGGCTGTGTATGAATGGAACGGCACAGAATATCTGGTGGTTTGTGCCGCGGCGCAAGCAGGCGTTTCAGCGTCAACCCAACAACCGATACACGGCGCTTACGTCGCATTTGCGTTACCGAAGAAGAACAACTAGTGGGCCACCGCATGCGCTTCATGAGAATTGCTTCTCCGGTTGTTTTGACTCTTTGCCTGGCCGCCAACTGTTTCGCCCAGAGAATTACCGTCTCTTTAAACGGCACATGGCAAGTGGACGATTCCGTTTCACCGACAGACCGCCCGGCCCGGTTCGGGCATGAAGTTCCGGTTCCCGGCCTGGTGCACTCGGCCGTGCCAACCTTCGCCGATGTAGATCTCTTTGAAAGCCGCGAGCACATAGTGAATCTGGTGCGCGACGGCGTCATGCCGAGATCCGCCTTGGTAACAAATGCCGGTGTACCGCATCAGAAGCGCAATTACTTTTGGTACCGGCGGACGTTCATCGTGCCACCGAGGAAATCGGTGGCCATCCTTCAGATCAACAAAGCGCAGTTTGGAACTGCGGTGTGGGTCAACGGAGAGCTTGTCGGCGAACACCTACCGTGTTTCACGGCGGCTTACCTGGATATCACGAAAGCTCTCCGAACCACCGGTGAGAATGAACTGGTGATTCGAATTGGCGCGCATCCAGGCGTGCTGCCGTCTAACGTTTCGGCCGGCACGGATTTCGAAAAAGCGCGTTGGACGCCGGGTATCTATGACGACGTTTCGCTGTTGCTGAGTGATAACCCGGTGATCGAGACCATTCAGGTAGCCCCACATCTATCGCCCTCGACGGGGATCGTGATTCAAACCAAGCTGAAGAATTACGGCGCGGCAACCATGTTTGATTTAGCGGAAAAGGTCCATGGATGGAGAGAACCGGCCGTGGTTGCGCAATCGAGCACGCATCTAACTCTTGCCGCGAGCGAAGAGAAGACAATCACGGAAACGCTCGGCATCCCTAATGCGCGGCTGTGGTCGCCCGAGTCGCCGAACCTCTATATGCTCGAGACCGGTACCGGCGGCGATAGCGCCTCCACGCGCTTCGGCGTTCGCGAGTTTCGCTTCGACACGGCCACCCGGCGCGCGTACTTGAATGGGAAGCCCTTCTTCATGCGAGGCTCGAATATAACGTTGCATCGCCTGTTCGAAGATCCGCAATCTGGCACGCTGCCCTGGAACGACGCATGGATTCGGAAGGCTCTCGTTACGATCCCGAAGCAGATGCACTGGAACAGTTTCCGTTTTTGCATTGGTCCGGTTCCGCAGCACTGGTTGGATATCGCCGACGAGGCCGGCTTGCTGATTCAGAACGAGTATTTCGTATGGATCGGCGCCGGATGGTATGGAAAGGACTACGTCAAGAAGTTCGATGATGCGGAACTAATTGGTGAATACAAGGAATGGATGCGCGATAACTGGAACCATCCGAGCGTGGTGATCTGGGACGCGAACAACGAAACCGCCTATCCGGATTTCACGACCAAGATTATTCCCGCTGTCCGGAATCTGGACCTCTCCAACAGGCCCTGGGAAAACAGTTACAATGCTCCGGCGGGTCCCGACGATCCGGTTGAGGATCATCCTTATCTGTTTATAACTCTCCACGGCAGAAATTCACAGAAAGATGCTCACCCGTTCGATATGGCGCAACTGGAATCGCGGAACGATGCGCCGGAACGAGTGTCCGCGCCCACGGGACACGCCGAGATCATCAATGAGTACGGCTGGCTATGGTTGAATCGCGATGGCAGCCCGACCAAGCTGACCCGCGATGTATATCCGAAGCTGCTGGGCGCGAACAATACAGCCTCGGAACGCATCAAATGGAATGCCTATCTGCTGGCGGGACTCACCGAGTTCTGGCGCGCGTACCGCCATTATGCGGGCGTGGATCACTTTGTATATCTCACGGGCTGCGATCCCCAAGGGTACACATGCGATAACTTCCGCGACATCCGGACCCTTGAACTGCAGCCTGGGTTCATGGACTATGTGGGAAATGCGTTTGCGCCGCTGGGAGTTTATATCAACTTTTGGCAGCCCACCTTGCAGGCGCAAACAAACCATACCTTTACGGTGATGCTAGCGAACGATGACGACGTGGATACGTCCGGTGACCTTTCACTCGTCTTGGAAAACGAGAAGGGGAGCATTCTTGCGAGGAAGAATCAACCGTTCACCGTGGCGGCGCTTGGACAAACAACAATGCTGGTCGATTTCGATGTGCCCGCTGGCCAAGGCAAATGCACGCTGAAAGCGATTGCACAACCGCGTTCCGGTAAACGGCACGAAGCGACCATCAGTCGGCGTTGGGTGGAGCTGATTGCCGGTCCGGCGGCGAAGGAATAGCGCTGACGGTTATTGCTGGCTTCGGAACAAGTCTTTAAGACGAGCCGTATCCAATAAACGCACCGCAAGATCGTCCAGTTCGGATGCGGCGGCGCTGGCAAGACGAGTCTCAACCCAATTCGGAACGGAACCGAACCGCTTTGCGATAGCGTCCGAAGAATTTCCTGCCGCCCTTCCTGCCTGCCCTGTAGAATCGCCGGCCCAATCACTTCATGGCTGAGAATATCGTTCAAAATCGGCATCTTGCGTGCTTCCTCTATAATGGACTGCTCCAGCCGCCTCAATCCTGAGACTATCAGAAATTGCGCGAAAATAGCGTGTCGCGCAGATCCGTCCAGTTCCGTGATGCGGCGTGATCTCTTTGAGCACCGAGCCGGAAGACGCCTGCAGTAACAATTTGAGAGCTGCGTCGTATTCTTGCATCCGCTTCTTTAAACCCGATCCGTCACTGTAGAGAACTGAACGGTTGAGACGCCCGAAGCCGCTTTTCGCGTTGTTGCAAGCTGGCAGTCCTCTGTTGAGTGAGCAACTCTCGCGCTCTCATAGCGTACTGCTGGGCTTTCACGGGCGCTCCCTTGCGATGCCACAAGATACTTAACTGATAGTTCGGCGCGTGGCAACGATTTTGAGACAGTTTGCAAAGAAGTTTAGTGAGTATTGTCGTTTGTCGTTGACGGCTTGTTGATCCAGACCTGAGTGGGGGCTGGATGGGAACGGGGAGGACGTTTGACGAAGCGTTCAGGA
>JALYVD010000186.1 GCA_030853405.1 Acidobacteriota bacterium
GGTCAAGGGCACGGGATCTACAAAACCTATGGTTGGGGGACACCGCGTGATTGAGGCGGATGAAGTGAATGGAGTGCGCATCGAGAAGAAGCCCAAGCCCAAAAAGAAAGCTCATTGAGACGCGGCCGCCGCCAGCATGGCGAACTCAAGACAGCAGAGTCTACGTGGGACTGGATTGGCTGAACTTCTTTATGGCCGATGTCAATACCGGCATCGGTCCGTTTCTTGCCATTTACCTGACGGCGACGCGCCATTGGAATCCAGCGAGCGCCGGCGTGGTGGTGTCGGTTCAAAGCATCGCTTCGGTGGTGGCGGAAGGTCCCGCCGGGTGGCTGGTTGATTGGTCGCAACGTAAGAAATTCTTGATCGTTGGGGGGCGCGGCGGCGGTTGCTCTCGGTTGCATTGGAATTGCGTGGTCTCGCGGTGAACCAATCGAGATTCTGACGCAGATTTTAATTGGTGTAGCGGCGGCTCGTTTTCCGCCAACGATCGCCGCCATTTCACTCGGGATTGTCGGCAAACGAGGGCTTTCGCGACGCGTGGGCCGCAATGAAACTTTCAATCATGCAGGTAATGTCACCTTCGCTCTCTTGGCGGGAGCGGTCGGCACGTGGGTTGGATAACAGTGGATCTTTTATGTATCGGCGATTGGTTTCTGGGACTTGCATCGATCGCTTTTGCAGGCATGGTGTTTTTTGCGGTGTTCATGCCGGAGATGAGAGATTACCGAGGCGAGAGACATAATTAGCTGTGAACGAACATTCGCTTTTGGTTTGCGGGGCTCATCCGGACGATGAAACTTTCTTCGCCGGTACGATGGCGAAGTACGTGAGCGAAGGCGGCAAGGTTGGCATTCTTTGCGGCACGCGAGGAGAGCGGGGGGCAACCGGGGATCTCTGTACGATCGATGAGTTGCCGGTCAGGCGAGAGGCAGAACTACGCGAGGCGATGCGCGTCGTTGGTCTGGACGCGGGGGATGTTCATTTTCTTCCGTATGAGGATCAGAAGCTGGCGCAGGCTCCGCTTGAAGAAGCGCGGTGCGAGATTGTCAGGGTTATTCGGCTGATCCGGCCGCAGGTGGTGGTGAGCTTTGATTTGCAAGGAGTCAATGGGCATAGCGACCACGTTGCGATGAGCCGGTTGACTTCGGATGCGATCGCGGCAGCGGGGGATTCGCGGTGGTATCCGGAGACGGGGGACACATGGTCCGTGAGCCGGTTGGTGTGGGCGCCGGTGTTTCGTCCTTGGACGCTGCCGGATGGAGCGCGGCTTGCGGATGAGGCCGGGGTTGATTTTCTGATTGATACGGAGAGATGGGCAGGGGTGAAAACCGATGCCGTTCGTGCGCACCGGACGCAGTTTCCCGGGCTTGGGCATCTGTTCTTTGAACATGGGTCGCCGGAGCAGACTTTGAACCGGGAGGCGTTTCGGCTTGCTTGGGGATTGCGGCCAAGCAAAGTTCCTTGCGGGGATTTGTTTGAGGGATTGTAGCTCGCTAGTACACTGAGGATTCAATGAAGATCTGTCACTTCGATGCGTTTTCCGGTATTAGCGGCGACATGACCGTTGGTGCTTTGCTGGACGCGGGAGCGGACTGGAGCGCGCTTGACGCGGCTCTGCAGGGGCTTCAACTTGGCGCCAGTTTCCGACTTGAAAAAACCAAGCGCAAGGGGATTGCGGCTTCGAAGTTTTTCGTCGATTTTTCCGAACAGAAGAAGCATCGGCACCTTCCGCATATTGAGAAGATTATTAGCGAGGCTCCGCTTTCCAGTACGGCGCGAAATAACGCGCTGGCGGTCTTTCGCAAATTAGGCGAGGCCGAAGCGAAGTCCCATGATGTGCCTATCGAAAAAGTCCATTTTCATGAAGTGGGCGCGGTGGACTCGATCTGCGATATTGTCGGGGCCTGCGTTGCGCTCGATCTGTTAGGCGTGACGGAGGTTCGCAGCTCTCGCATCAACGTAGGCTGCGGCACCGTTAATACGGAACACGGCGTTCTTCCGGTTCCCACGCCAGCGACAGCGGAATTGTTGAAAGACAAGCCGATTTATTCGTCCGGGCCGGAAACGGAATTGACTACCCCGACAGGCGCGGCACTGCTTTCGACTTTGGCGAGCGGGTTCGGAGCTATGCCTTCGATGCGCGTTATCTCGCAGGGATTCGGGGCGGGCGATAAAGATTTTCCGTCGCAAGCGAACGTTCTGCGGGTGTTGATTGGCGAGCGGACGCAAGCGTCCGAAGCCACGACGGTGACGGTTCTTGAAGCGAACATCGACGACACGACGCCGCAAGTGCTCGGTTACGCGATGGAGCGGTTGTTAGAAGCGGGGGCGCTCGACGTGACGTTGACGCCGATTTTCATGAAGAAGAACCGGGCAGCCACGCAGTTGAGTGTCATCGCCGCTCCGGAACTGAGCGAGCGGCTTGGTCAGATTATTTTCTCGGAGACGACGACGCTGGGATTGCGGCTGTTTCAGGCGGAACGGCGGGTGCTTGCGCGAGACTTCGCGGAGGTCGAAACACGATACGGCAAAGTGCGCGTGAAGTATACGGAGAACGGAAGTTTTAGTCCCGAGTATGAGGATTGCCGGGCGATCGCGCAAACACATAACGTAGATTTGCGTACTGTCATCGCAGAAGCCAATGAGGCTTTCAGAAAGTCACGTTCTTAGTTATTACATGAACAAAGGTAAGTACTACTTAACGACTCCGATTTACTACGTCAATGCCGCGCCGCATATCGGTCATGCGTATACGACTATAGCCGCCGAAACGATAGCGCGATTCAAGCGTATGCAGGACTATGATGTGGTCCTCACGACCGGCACGGATGAGCATGGAACGAAAGTAGAACGAGCCGCCCGTGCGCAGGGCAAGTCGCCTGAAGAATTCGCCGATCTTATTTCAAACGAGTTCCGGACCCAATGGCAGAAGCTCGACATACAAGTTGACCGGTTTCAGCGGACGACGGCGGGTAATCACGCGAAGCTTGTTAATAAGCTTTTTGAAGCGTGTAAGGCAAACGGTTATATCTATAAGGGCACTTACACGGGATTGTATGCGGTAGTTAGTGAAGCGTTTGTAAACGATGCCAAGCCGGGCGACATTGATCCTGAAACCGGCAAGCCTTACGAGGAGATTACCGAAGAGAATTATTTCTTCAAGCTGTCCGAGTTCACGGACCGGCTGCTTGAGTTTTATGACGCAAATCCGGATTTCATTCGGCCCGAAATACGGCGTAATGAAGTGCTCGCTTTTGTGAAGCAGGGTTTGGCGGATCTTTCCATCACGCGTACCAGCATTAAATGGGGTATTCCGGTGGAAGCCGATCCTGCGCACGTTTTTTATGTCTGGTTCGATGCGCTCACAACTTATGTAAGCGCGGTCGAAAACGACAATGTCTGGCCCGCCGATCTGCATCTGATCGGGAAGGAAATTCTGCGCTTCCATTGCATTTATTGGCCAGCCTTTCTGATGGCCGCTGGTTGGGAACTGCCGAAGCGTGTTTTTGCTCATGGCTGGCTGCTCTTCGAAAACAACAAGATGAGCAAGACGCGGGGCAATATCGTGCGGCCCGGCCCTATTTCGGATGTGATGGGCGTTGATGCGCTACGTTATTTCCTGCTGCGTGAGATTGTGTTTGGACAGGACGGCAGTTTCAGCTTCGATGCGCTGGTGGGACGGTACAATTCGGATCTGGCGAATGGTTTGGGGAATCTCGCAAGCCGGACGCTGGCTATGATTCAGCAATATAGGGATGGAGTGATTCCGGGCTCCGAGGGAAGTGAAGCGATCGCGCAACTTACCGGTAGAGCTGTTGAAGCGGCGAGCGCCGCCTATGAAAACTTCAATTTTTCACAGGCGCTTGAACACACCTGGAGCATTATTTCGGCGGTTGACAAGTACATTGTGGAACGTGCACCGTGGAAGCTCGCGAAGGAGCAGTCGGGGCATGCGCAGAAAGCTCTCGATGATACGCTCTACACGGCTGCGGAAGCACTACGGATTGTATGCGGACTGGTAAGCCCGATTTTGCCGCACTCGGCTCAGGCGATTTGGTCCCAGCTTGGTTTCACGCAGCCAGTATCTGAGGTAAAGAGCGAAGAGCTTTCGTGGGGACGCTTGCAATTGGGCCAAAAGATCGGCGTGATTGCGCCCGTTTTCCCGCGCTTCGATTCGAAGACGACTGTTCAAAGAATGCAGGATTTAGAAATCGTAGAAAAAGACCGGCAGTCCGCGCTGCTAGGCCACAAGCCCGCGGAAAGTGCCGCCACGCCAGCCGCTGAGGCCGAGAACTTCATTGCTATTGATGACTTCTCGAAAATCGATCTGCGGGTGGGCCAAGTAAAACACGCGGAGCCGGTGAAGGGTGCGGATAAATTACTGCATTTGAAAGTAGATATCGGGGAAGCCGAGCCGAGGACGATTGTGGCCGGTATTGCGCTGGCTTACAAACCGGAAGAGCTAATAGGACGCAAGGTCGTGATCGTCGCGAATCTGCAACCGCGCAAGCTGCGGGGATTGACGTCACAGGGAATGATCGTCGCCGCAAGTTTAGAAGGCGGTTCGCCTGTGCTGGCGGGATTCCATGAAGATGTTCCGGTGGGAGCTCGACTGAAGTAGTGGAATTCGTCGATTCTCATTGTCATCTGGACGATGCGCAGTTCGATGAGGACCGCGCGGAAGTGATCGTGCGAGCTCGTGAAGCTGGACTGAAATACATGCTCAGTATTGGAACGGGCGACGGGCCGCCCGATCTGGAAGTAGCAATCCGGCTTGCCGAGCAGTATTCATTTGTGTTCGCAACCGTTGGCGTTCATCCGAATGAAGCGGCAAAGGCGGATGAAACAACGTTTTCCCATCTGGAGCGTCTTGTCGAGCATCCGAAGGTCAGAGCGCTGGGTGAAATCGGGCTCGATTATCACTGGGGTGTTCCGAAGGAAGTGCAGATGCCGGCGTTTGTGCGCCAACTTGAGATCGCGGCGGCGGCTAAGATGCCGATCGTCATTCACAGCCGCGATGCGTGGACGGACACGCTTAATTTATTGCGCGAGCATTGGGCTCCCTCCAATTTACCGGGCGTGATGCATTGTTTTACGGGCACGGCCGAGCAGGCGCGTGAATGCCTGGACCTGGGATTTCATCTGGCGTTCGGCGGCGTGAGTACGTTTCCGAAAGCGGGCGATGTCCGCGAAGCGGCACGTATTACTCCGATGAACCGGCTGCTTCTTGAGACCGATTGTCCCTACCTGGCTCCGGCACCCTATCGAGGCAAGCGGAACGAACCGGCATACCTGGTGAAAACCGCAGAGGTGATTTCGCAGACGCGCGGCATCTCTCTTGAGGAACTGGCCGCAGAGACGACCCGGAACTTCGAAGAGCTGTTCAAGCTACATTGAGGCCGCAAGCTACACTGAGGTTCATAGCACTGAAAAGACATGTTCAGTAAGATTCGGCAATCCATCACCGCTCGCGAGGCATTCAATCTCGTTCAATCGGATTTGCAGGAAGTAGAGCGCGAGATCAGTGTTGAATCGGTGGCTTCCGTCGAAGCAATCACCACGATTAACCAATACTTACAGGCTGGCGGCGGTAAGCGGCTAAGACCGGCGCTGCTGCTTCTGATTAACCGTCTGTTTGGGCCATCGACCGATTGCGCGAAACGCCTGGCGGCGGTGGTGGAGATGATTCACACGGCGACATTGGTTCACGATGACGTGATCGATTACGCTAAAACGCGCCGGGGCCGTCCTTCGACGAATGTAGTTTGGGGCAATCACACGTCGGTGCTGGCTGGTGATTGGCTCTACATGCAGGCCTTCCAGATCGCACTTCGGGAAAGGAATTTCCGCATCCTTGATGTATTGGTTTCGCTTACGCAGATGATGGTGGAAGGCGAACTCCTGCAGTTGGAGCGGCTACACAGGATCGACGTCACGGAAGCGGATTACATGGAACTGGTGGACCGGAAGACGGCCAGCCTTTTCTCCGCGTGTGCATCGTTGGGGGCTATTGCGGCTTCAGCCGATGACATTACGGAGTCGCAGTTGCGCGATTTTGCGTGGAACCTGGGGATGGCTTTCCAGCTGGTTGACGATATTCTCGACTTCACGTCATCGGAAAAAATCCTGGGTAAGCCCGCCGGGAACGATCTGCGCGAAGGCAAAGTGACGCTGCCGATGATTTATGCGCTGGAATTGGCGTCGGCGGAAGAGCGGAAGATAGTTGAAGAGGTCATTCACGACGGCAGTTACGAGCACGTTCCGTTTATGCGCGTTCTTCAGATTTTGGAAACGCACGGAGCGGTGGCACGGGCGTATGAGCGGGCCCGGACGTTCACGGAAAAGTCGCGGGCGATTATCGGGAGCCTGCCGGACTCGGCGGCGCAGAGGGCGCTGCAGGGGATCGTTGAACTGGTGACGGAGCGAAGCTCGTAGGCGCACGCGCCCCCGGGTTTCTAATCACTCGGACGTTGTTGGCGATTTCTTCCCGGGAGGCGTACCGGCCACAACCTGGGCGTGGTTGACGGCCGCAGTGAGGGAAACGCCTCCGATGCAATTGCCGATGAGCGTGGGGAGCAGGTAGCCCCAGGCGACGGCAATCCAGCTTTTCGCTCCCACCATCACGAGGAACAATACTTCCACAGCCCCCGCGACGATGTGCGTCAGACCCGCAAGGCCGACTGTGTAGGTCAGAATCACAATAACCAGGACGCGGTCCGCATCAATGGCCGCGAGCATCCAGACGACCAGTGCGATGAGCCATCCGGCGAAAATTCCTCGCAGGATTGCCGAACCGAAGGTTACGTTCGCAGCTTCTTTTCCGAGCGCGAGCATGGCCGCCTGTATGGGCGGTTTGAACATAGGCGTGTTGCCCACTACCCAGGCAAACAAGTGTGCGCCGACCATGTTCGCCGTCAGGACAATCGCCCATAGCCGGAGCACGCTGACTAGGGCCGGCAAGCTCCGCCTGGTGAGCAGAGGAATGATCGCGGTTAAGGTGTTTTCGGTGAAGAGTTGTTGTCGTCCGATGATGACGATGAGGAAGCCAAGAGGATAGCCGAGGCTAACGATCAATCTACGCCAAGGGGCGTCGGGCAGATAGGCGTAAAGCAGGGCCTGCCCAACGAGGGAAAAGCCCATCGACAAGCCTGCCGCAAGGCCCGACCAGGCGAGCGCGGACATGGACCGGCTGAGTTCTTCTTCACCATCGTGCCGAATGGCCTCATGCACGACGATGGCGCTTACTGAAGTTCTGTCCTGCGCCTCCTGTTGCTGCCTCTCCGTCAGTTCGGGAGAAACAACGTCCTGATCCTGTCCTTCATTCTCTGCGGGCATGTCCACTCGAACTTAGAGCATTTGCGGCGGGTTCGTCTCGTTAGAGACGGAAAACTCGGGGCGCAGCCGCGTCAGTTCGCGAAGAAGAACGGGAATATCGTGAGAGACGATAACATGCAGCGCCATTTTCCCTAGTTCTTCCGATCTGGCCGTTTCGGTGAGGTATTGCTGGGCGAGTTCCCACCGGATCATGATGGCTTGAAGGGAACTGCGGTCCAGTGGCTCACTGGCGATAGAGGCTGCGCTCATGCGATTGAATTAAAAGTAGTCTTACACAATTTTGGATGCAGCGCACGATAAATTCCGAGTGCATCCGCTACTTCTCATATAGAGGCCGATTGTGTCCTCAGTATTTCGAGATCTTGGAGAAAGACGAAGTAGAATCCTTCAGCCCATCTGACTCGAACGGTCCGTTCGTTGAAACCTTCGCCGCAGACTTCCAGTTCCGCACCCTGAGGGAGTTGCGTTATCATGCCAAGTCTGGGTTCACCGGCATTTGGGGCCGGAAGCACCTGGATTCCCGCTATATTTTTGGACAAGCAATACACTCGTGGTCCGGGTGTATCGCAGCCTGAAACGGAGAATGCGTGTCTGTTTATCATGCAGCCTCCACACTTCTTAAAGATTGTCTTGTACTGAGCTTACCAGTACCTAGTTAGCAGGTTGTGGAAAAGGCGGGAAACCGCTTGCTTGCGCGCGGCTCGGAAAGAAGTTATTGTCTCGCAGGACGGAATATTGCCTTAGCTGAAAGGAATTTTATTCCGATAAAAAGGAAGCTGCAGGATACCTGTGCTATTACGTAAGGAATTTGAAACGCCTCCACCAGGGTTGTATACAGAGACCAGTCGAGAACTCGAATCAATGCCATACTTAGCGCGAATTGCAAGTAGGAATACAACAGAGACTTGTTATTTGCGCCGGCGAACACGACCGTGCGGCACATGATGAAGCCCATTGTCATCTGAAGCCAGATGACGAACAGGTAGGCGACAGGTTTGGGAGTGTGGAAGCCCTCGATTAGCAGAACGTTTGCGGCGATAGCCAGCAGAAACCCGGGCAATCCCGACAGTCCAAAGCGGAGGAATGTCAGAGCTTCTTTAATGGCGCCGGGGGACATCGCGCTTTTCTACCGTACGGGCGAGTTTGCCAGAAGCTGCTTGCCGCCGCTCGTCATTACCAGATAGAGATATGAAGCACCAACGATCGTTTCCAGACGTTTTCGATCCTCATCGTAAGTAACGAGGTAAGCCCGTTTTGGTTGACGCCAGATCTGGAGAAATTCGGGATCGCCGATGAATACGGCGGGAGAGCCGGGAGCGTACGAGCCGTACTCCAGGTTATTGACTCGTCCGTTCAGCAGAAGGGGTTCGTCGCCGGTGTAGTAGGGGATGGAAGAGAAGGCGTAATACTGCCCGTTGAAGACGAGCGTTCCAGGCGGCAGCTTTTTGAGCGCCTTGGCGATGGGATACGAGGAAAGATACGGATCGAAGGTGACAAGGGCGAGTCTTGCCGCCTGGAAGAAGAGCGCCAGCATAATCGCCGCTCCGAAA
>JALYVD010000205.1 GCA_030853405.1 Acidobacteriota bacterium
GCGTCTGCATGGTCCCGGCGGCAAGTATCAGGGCAGCTATGACGACGCGGCTCTGGCTGCCTGGGCCGCCAGGATTCAGATTTGGGCGAAGGACCTGAAAGCAGTCTATGTGTACTTCGATAACGACGAAGCAGGGTACGCGGTGCGCGACGCGCTGAGACTGAAAGCGATGCTCGGGCTGTAGGACCCTCTTCTATCGTTCCGGAGCCGCGGGAGGAGCATGGTGCGCGGGATGGGGCTTACTCTCTTGTTCCAGCAGCGCATTGAATTCAGCACGCGGCATCTTCAACATCTCAGGATGCGCGTCAATCCATTTAGCAAAGCCGGCGTACTTAGCCGGCGTCCAGCCGCCTTCGAACTCGGCGCCATTCTTCCCTTCGCGATTCAGCTCGAAATTGTAAGCGTCTGTAAGATTTGTGAACTCGGCGGAGGCAATCGACCCCTCGGCCAGAATCGCGGGAATGAAGAGAACTCCATCGGTCTTCGCCAGCACCAGGTCTCCCGGCAGCACAACGGCCCTTCCGATGCGGATTGGAGAGTTGATCGCCGTCAACTCCATCTGAGCCCATGCTGAAGGATCGTACCCGCGATAGAATCCGTTGAAATTCGGAATTTCCCGGTTCTCCTCTTGGTCCCTTATGCCAGCGTTGAAGACAAAACCCGTATGCGTATGCGCGGCGATGCCGTTTCCAAGGTTGGAGCCGATCAGGGTACCTTCAATGATCTTTCCAAAGCCGTCGGCGACGTAGACGTCTCCAATCTGCAGTTCATTGATCGGCCAGCTATTGTTGCCGCTAACCCGCCCTTCCGCCTTGCCTTCGGCCCTTATAGCGCTCGCCATATCAGGCCGTAGCGGCATATATTGCGCTGTAAGCGCACGTCCCGCGAAAGGCTTTTCAATATGGAGAGCTTGCCAGCCGCCCTCAAACTGATTCTGATATCCTTTTTCGCGCAGATAGCTCCAAACATCCTCGATGGATACATCCAGTGCGCGCTTCAGCAAATCGTCGGCTACTTTCGGACGGCCGTCGGGGAAGCGGTCGCCCTTCCAGTCCGATGTGTAGAACATCATTTGGTCCTTCGTCATCTTCACTTGAGCGAAGGTAGGCAAGGCTCCAAACACGATGCAGGTTGCCAAGGCCGTCCCAATTGTTTTTTTCATCAAATTCTCCCTCTTAGTTATCCCACCAATGCATATCAGAACACAGAATATCGCCTGATCGATCTGAAGTTCACTTTGCTGGTTCAATTTAGGTTATTTTCTATACTATGCTTCTGGTCTTGCTACCTTACTTGCGGACGGCAACATTGTGGCGGTTTCGTAAGGGACTGATCGCTCTAATTTTGTTGACGACAGTCTGGGGTGACGCCGATAGACCTGGTCCCGGCTCGGACCGAGTTGTTGTGCGTCCCGTCGAAACGCAACAGGTTCTCGCAAACCCGGGCATGGGTATTCAGACGTTCCAACGCTACAATGGCGACCCGCTGAATGAAACAGTGCGGTGGTCGGAGGAAGGTCCCGTCCAGGTTCTGAACGCCGCTCCGCATCAACCCGATTTCCCTCTCTCAACAGTTGCCTATTGCCGCTGGTTTTGGAACGTCATCGAGCCCAAGTCCGGGGAATTTCATTGGGAAATTATCGATCTTGCGTTGCGTGAAGCCCGGCGGCACGGTCAGCGGCTTGCCATCCGTATCATGCCGTACGATCAGAAACATCCGTTACCCCAGTGGTACCAACAATCCGGAGCCCGTCGAGCGAATAACAAGTCGTCCAAGGACCAGGGGATATGGGAGCCGGATTTCGCCGACCCGTTGTACTACCGCTATTGGGGACGCGTGGTGATCGAGGCCGGGAAGCGCTATGATGGACACCCCGATCTCGATAGCGTAGACATTTCCACGGTCGGCTATTGGGGCGAAGGGTGGAGCAACTACATGCCGGAGTTCGAAGTACAACGCAAGCTGATTGACGTTTACTTCACTGCATTCCGAAAAACGCCGCTGCTAATGAATTTCGACCAGCCGGAAGCCCTTTCCTACGGTACGTCTCGAGGTGCGGGATGGCGTCTCGATTGCATCGGTCACATGCAGAAGGGCTGGTCGCACATGCTGGATTTCTATCCGCAGCAAATTGTACGCGCCGGAATCCAGGAGGTTTGGAGGACCGCTCCCGTCTCTTTCGAAACTTGCTGGGTGCCGGAAAAATGGCTCCAGAACGGCTGGGATGTACACTACATCCTAAGTGAAGCGCTGCGCTGGCACATCAGCACGCTGAACGTTAAATCCAGTGCGATTCCGGCGGCGTGGAAAGCTGAGTTCGATGACTTCGAACGCAAGATGGGATATCGCTTCGCACTGCGCCGCGCGGAGTGGGCCGCGCGAGTTTCGCCAGGGCAATCTATCGGGCTTTCGACTTGGTGGGTCAACGAAGGAGTTGCACCCGTATACCGTCCCTTTGTGTTGGCTTTCCGATTTCGTTCGCCACAAAATACGGCGGTCGTTCGAACGGATGCGGACGTTCGCAAGTGGCTTCCGGGCGATGCGGTTTTCGACGGGCCCTTGTTCGTCCCGCCGGATTTGCAGCCCGGCGATTATGAAATCGGTGTCGCGATGCTCGATCCGAACAACTTAAGACCCGGCATTCGCTTCCCAATTCCGGGCCGCGGAGAGGACGGCTGGTACACGCTAGGGCACATCCTGGTACGGCAACCGGAGGCGGACAAAACGCACTGAGCAAGCAGGATTCCTTTCCGAGCCGCGCGCGCGAGCAAGCGGTCTCCTGCTAAGTCACGATTCCCAGCAAGCGCGCCGCATTCTGGTTATAAACCTTCTTCAAAACAGAATCGCTAAGCCCTATTCCGTAAATTCGCCATCGGCCTTGTGGCGGAGTGGGCGCAGGCGCATAGTCGAAATACTCGTCTTCCGTTTCGAGAAACCGATAATAGATCTCGTACAGTTCGTCGCAGAAGAATTGCTGAGGAAATTCGCGCCCGTGTGGAGTTGCGTCTGTTCCAAAAAGAATACGGTCCTGATACTTGTCGAAAAATTTCCGCGCAGTCCGAGGCTGTCTTCCCAATTCGCCGATGCGCGCCGCGATATCGACCGTCATGTTCGGAAATCGATCCAGGCACTCCGCCACATTCGCCAGATCTTCGGCGAAATTCCCCACGTGCAACACCACAAACTGTGTTCGTGAATGCCTCGCGATCACGCGGTTCCGGGCTTCAAGGATCTCCGAGTTGCTGGGGAAATCATGATCGTGGAACGACCAGTCGGGATGAGCTTCGAGTTCTTCGTAGCGCTCGTTGAAGCGGTCAATCGGATTAAAAAACGCAATCGGATCGGACACGTGAATTGCGACCGGCATCCCGAGTTGCCCGCACGCATCCCACATCGGATCGAATCGCGGATCGTCTACTTGAACAAGTTTGCCCGAAGTGAGATTTTCCCGCAGGTACAGGCCCAGCGTCTTCAAAATCTTCAATCCGCGCGCTCCGATAAAGTGCGCCTCCACAATGGCTTCCGCTTGTATGCGGCTATAGTTAGGCTCAAGAAATCGATTGTAAGAAGGCTCGGTGAAGGTATAAAAACGCCCTGGATGCGCGCTATCGAACTTCTGCATTGAGGAGCGCACGCCATCGCCAAAACCTCCCGTCAGATTCACCAGAGCGCGGATATTCCGTCTATCCATCACCTCCAGAAGTTCCTCGGCGCTCGCCAGGAATACACGTTTCCCAGAGAGTTGAATGCCGTCCTTCGCTTCCGCGGACCACGAGAGATGCGCGTGTATGTCAATCACCGGATAACGGGCCGTCTCAATCCGGCTTTCCCGCACGCGCAACATGCTACGCGGTTCGAACTGCGAGAGCGGAAGTTGCTGGTCTGTTTTCATTGCATGAACCTTTGAGCTTCATCGTCGGTGGGTTGATTTGCCGTACCGCCGAGTCCCTGTGTGGAAAGGGCTCCACAAGCCGCCGCGAACCGCATACCATCGCGCACTCCTTCTCCGGCGAGCCAGGCATGAAGGAATCCCGCGTTGAATGCGTCGCCCGCACCCGTGGTGTCGATCGGTTGCACCTGAAAAGCCGGCATTTTCACGAACGCCCCGCAATCCATTGCCATGCAACCGTCTGCTCCCAATTTCGCCACAATAAGGGTTTTGCCATTCTGGAACGACTGCAGAGCCTCGGTGCGGTTCTGTTTGCCTGAGATTGCCGCCAGTTCTACTTCGTTCGGCAGAAACACATCTACCTCCTCCAGAACATCGATCAGATCGCGATCCCATCGCTCTTCGGGATCGAATCCAGGGTCGAGCGACGTCGTTAGCCCCGCCTCCCGCGCTCGCGTGAAAAGCCGTTTCAACCCTGGCCTCAAACCGCGCTGAAGGTAAAACGAAGAAACATGTAGATGCCTGTGTCCCCGAAGATTTTCGTCCGTGACATCGCTCTCCTCCAATGCCGCAATCGCTCCAAGATAGGTGATCATAGCGCGATCTTCGGGTGAGGTGATGGAAACGGTGACTCCGGTTTTTAAACCGCTATCCCGCTGTACTAAACTGCAGTTCACACCCAGTTCCGTCAAACCTGACAGACAAAGATCGCCCCAAGAATCTTGTCCGGCTTTTCCGATGAAATCAACCTGATGACCCAGTTTCGCCAGAGCGGCGGCACAAATTGCGGACGCGCTGCCGAGGGTTAACGAGCAGTTTTCGGCCAGCGTCTCGCGGCCCGGCGCCGGGAATGACAATGCGTTTTGTAAAACCAGATCGACATTCAATTCGCCCGCAACCAGGATACTCGCGTGCATAGTTTTGCGAGCTTAGTGCAGCTGAAAATCCTCGACAACGCGGTTGATGATCCCGCTTTGAGAGGGTGAGTCTGGCCGCAGACCCTCCTTCAAGCACCGTCCAAACGCAAGAAGCTGCGCCGCAACCACATCGACGATCCCGGAATCCTCATCGCCTAACTTCGAGAGTCCCTGGCACTCGATCACGACATCCTCGGGACGTCTTATATCCGCGGGGACGCCTTCTCCCAAAATCACTTTGCACAAACCAAGATTCTTGTGGTCGAGTTCACGGATCAGATCCACTTCATATGCGCGCGTCACCGGATTGCCCGACACAAAGCAAACTATTAAAGTCTGCTTGTCCAGGAAACTCATCGGCCCGTGACGGAGACCGAGATAAGTTTCTCCAAGCGTTGCGACCCGTCCTGCCGTCATCTCAAGCATTTTAAGTCCCGCTTCTCGCACCACGCCGAATCGTGTGGCGCTTGCAAGATACACGGCCCGGTTAAAGCCCAGCTGACTAACTGAGAGCAGAGTATCCGCATCGTGTTGAATCAAGTGTTCGATCGTGGCGCTCGTCCGCCGCGCAATCGACCGGTATCTATCCGGTGCATCGAGTAAACCGAGTCCGCGCGCCGCAATAGCCATTGCCGTAAAGCTGCTAGTCATCACCAGGCTGCGGTCGTTCGTCCGCTCATCAAGCGCGATCACCGTAACTCGCTGATCGTCCCGGAACCGGCTCGCCAGCTTTCCAGTCGCGTTGCACGTGATTACTAAATGGCGAACATCGGGCTCACTCTCGAGCATTCTCAGAAGGCATCCAGCGCTCTCCGGGCTGTCGCCGGACCTTGCTATAGAAACCATCAGCAATGGGCGTGCGGGCGGCAAGGCACTGCTTACATTCGTCAACAACGCTCCACTCGCGATCGCCTCTACATGTTTTCCGAGGTTGTGCTGCAACGCAAAGCTGACACAGTTGCCCACGTACTCCGAACTTCCAGAGCCGGTCAGAACAATACTCTCTACCGTGCGGCAAAATTGTTTCAGCTGTTCTGTCGATGTGAGCATCCGCTCGCACGTCGATGTGATCGTGGCCGGCTGCTGAAGAATTTCGCGAAGCGTGTGCTTGTAACCCGCTCGATCCTGTTCTTTCTCGGAACGGTTCCGTAGATCGCTAATAGACGTAGGAAAGTCGATCAAACCAAAAATATAGCAAAGGGCGTCTAAAGCCGTGGATAAGATTTGATCGCTGGCACAAGGGGCGAGATGTAATCGATGAGCTCCGGTGTAACGTCGTTCCCCGCCGCGCTGATCCATTGATCCGGCAGTAACCGTTCGACTCGGGCCACGCTTTCGAGCGGGGTCAGAAAAGTCGTACTTGCATACAAAGTCCCGGACTCACGCCTGAGCGCAACCATCATTCCGGAATGGGAATCGGCCGCCGCAAGCGCCGCGGCTCGTCCGCACGCCCAAGCCTCAACGCGATCACTGTTACACGACAAAGGTCCGCAGCAACGGCCAAACAGGCCCGGCTTCTCCGACCGTGCCCGGATTCCAAGCTTCTCCGCGATCAGCCGGGATATTGTATGACCGAGATTGGACGCCAGCCGGTGAACGGAACTGGCCGCCCGATCGACATCGGCGCCAAAGGGCGTGCCCGTTTCATCCAACTGTCCTTCACAAATTGCAATTACAACTCGTCCAAGCCGGCGATAAACGCGTTCGGTATCCCCCGCAATTTGATCGAAGCTCACGCGCCGCTCCGGAAAATAAATCAGATGTGGTGCATCGTCGTCCTGTTTGCGGGCGAGTGCCGTAGCGGCAACCACCCAGCCCGCGTTTCGGCCTAGAACTTCGAGAACGCAAACGGGCGATGGCAACGAGCGGTTGTCTTCCCCAACGTCACGCGCCGCCAAAGCAAAGAAATGGGCCGTGGATGGGTAGCCCGGCGTGTGATCGGTTACGCAAAGATCGTTGTCAATTGTTTTAGGAATCCCAATCACTTGCAGCGAATAACCCGACGTTTTGGCGAAGCGCGCAATCTGAAGCGCTGTATCCATCGACCCGTTCCCGCCGGTGTAAAAGAAGCAATGAATGTTCCGCCGGTCGAAATTGCGCAGAACCCGGCTATAGTCTTCGTCACCAAGTTTCTGCCTGCTTGAACCAAGTGCCGAGCCGGGCGATTGGCCCGCTTCCAAAATGGTTTCAGTATGCACTTGCAAGAGATCGATAAGCTCGTCGTCAAGAATTCCGCGCACGCCAAATCGAGCGCCATATAACGACTGGAAAATTCCCTGCGACCGGCTTTCCTCAACCAGTCCCGCCAGGCTCGCGTTGATAACCGACGTCGGTCCGCCGCCGTGCGCCAAGAGTGCGTTCATCAGGTTTCTCCATATTACGGGTTCAGATAGAATCTCATCGTGTACTCACGACGAGAGTTTGGAAAAATTGCGGTCGCCCTATGCGCGGCAAAGCTCGCTTTGGCCGCGAAGATCGATTCGACGTTTAGCGGTGTGCAACTCGGTGTCCAGAGTTATAGCTTCCGGGACCTTTCTCTGGATGCGGCAATTGCTGCGATGAAGAGTATCGGCATTGGAGAATGCGAACTCTATATGGGGCACGTAGAACCTGCGGGGCTCAAAGGTGAACAGCTTAAGAAATGGCGGCTTACTACTCCGCTGAGCTATTTCCAAGGCATTCGCGGAAAGTTCGACAATGCCGGGATTGAACTTTATGCGTACTCGCTAAATTTCAACGACCGCTTCTCGGATCAGGAACTCGACCGTGGATTTCAGATGACCAAGGCGCTTGGGACGGACATCATCACGACGTCCACAACGCTCACTTGTGCGGAACGTCTTGCGCCTTTTGCCGAGAAATACAAAGTGAAGGTCGCGATGCATGGCCACGATCAAACCAGCGATCCAAACCAGTTCGCCACGCCCCAAAGCTTCGCCCGGGGTCTTGCCATGTCAAAGCAATTTTACATCAATTTGGATATTGGGCACTTCAGCGCGGCTGGCTATGACCCGGTCTCCTACATAAAAGAGCAACACTCGAAAATCCTCGCCCTGCACATCAAAGACCGGAAAAAGAACCACGGACCCGCCGTGCCTTTCGGGGAAGGCGACACGCCTATCAAGCAGGTATTGCTGTTACTCAAGTCCAAACGATATCCCATTCCTGCGAATATTGAATACGAATACAACGACTACCGGCCAGGCCTCGACACAGTCACCGAGGTTCGTAAATGCTTCCGTTATTGCAAAGACATCTTGGCCTAGTCCTGAACCGCGCCCGTTACTCTAAATTGTGGCAAGTATGACAATCTGTATTAGCGGCTTTTGCGCGATGGCAGCTTAAACAGCCGCCCATACTCAAATCGGTTTCACGCCAAAGGTAATCTCGCGTCGCAACTGGTCCGTGACACGTCGTACATTTCGTTCCCGCGTCCAAGTGAGTCTTATGGCTGAATTCCACAAAACTCGGAATCTCGTACACGCGAACCCACGGGACCGGCTGCGTCTCATCGACATAGGCCTTCAAATCCTTTATAGCGGGGCTATTTGAGTCAATCTGTAAATGACAGGCCATGCAGCTTTTCCCCATGGGGATTGACACCACTTCGCCGGAAGGAGCGAGTTTGTGGCAATCATCACACTTCAGGTGAGCCGTATCGGCATGTTGCTTATGGCTGAACGGGATTGGCTGTCCGACAGGAGTTGTTTCCGTCGCCGTCAGCCGGACCGCAGGCCATAGCAACAATATTGAGACGAGAAGCGTTCGCATTAGAGATCGCCTCGGCGCATCTGTTCCGCCAGGTAATCAGCGGCGCGCATGGATAGGGCACAGATGGTCAACGTTGGATTTTGCGATCCGCCCGATACGAAGGAACTCCCATCAACCACAAATAAATTCTTGATATCGTGTGTCTGGTTCCATTTGTTCAATACGGATGTCTTCGGATTCTCGCCCATCCGGCAGGTCCCAAGTTCGTGGATGCTCTCCCCCGGCGGTACCATCTGCCAATGTTTCGCGAGGACTTCAAACCCCGCATCGTGGCAAAGTTCTTCTGCCGTGTGCATGGCATTCTTAGCCATTGCAAATTCGTTATCCGTATACTTCGCGCGTATGTGAAGCGCTGGAATGCCCCATTCATCCACGACCGATTTATCGATGTCAACAAAATTTTCATGGCGGGGCAGCACTTCGCCCATCGCCGTGAGTGCAAACGAAGATCCGCGCAAATCGGACAGGCTCTTCAAAAGTTCCGCGCCGTATTGCGGCAGATATTCCGGATGCGGAGTTCCCCCGCTCCCCCAATCCATCGAATAGCCTCGTATGAAATTTTTCTCGCGTGTCGTGAGATTTCGGAAGCGCGGAACGTATCCATCTCCGCCAATCAACCCCGGACGCGGATTCCCTCCACGAGCTTCGGGCACAATGCAACTAACCACATCCTTCACATAGAACTGATCGAACAGATAACGGCCGAGTACTCCGCTTGAATTTGCCAGTCCAGAATTAAGTAGAAGACGAGTGCTTTCGAGACAAGACGCACCGACCACCACAACCCGCGCCTTGGCATGGAACTCTTCCTTACTGCGGCGATCGATAAAAATTGCGCCATTAGCGAGACCCGTCTTGCGATCCGTCGTGATTTGCCGGACCACCGCGTTTGAGACAATCTGCAGCTTGCCTGTCTCTAGCGCGTCCGGCAGCATTCTATTGACTGAACTTGCCAACTGCCCCGTTGCAACCCGCTCTTTGGTCGTCGCAATGCCTCGCCGTTTTGCTGCCTGAATAAATCGCTGGGATGTCTCCGAATCCCGCGAGTTGTCCGGAATAAATATGCCATCTGGAAGTTGAGGCAGTCCTTCTTTCCGCCCAGTCACTCGCAGCATCGGTTCGGCCTGGTCGTAGTAAGGCGCCAGATCCTTATACTCGATGGGCCAATTTTCTCCGAAGCCGTCGTGGTCCTTACATTTGAATTCGTAGTTACTGAGCCGCCAACTGGCGCGTCCCCAAAACAGCGTCTTTCCGCCAATCAGGCGAACTCGAACCCAATAGTAAGGATCGTCCTTCGGATACGTATACGGATTCTGCTTTTCGTCGGCCCAAACGTTCTCGGTGTACTCGTCGGCTTGCGTCACGTGCGGAAAACGGCCCGGTTTTCCAAAGCCGTGATACGGCAGTGTGTAAACCTTCTTCAATTCACGGTCGCGGGTAAAATCAACCGCCGGACCGGCGTCGAGCATCAGACAATGGATTCCCTTGCGAGTAAGTTGCCGCGCCGCCGTTCCGCCCGAAGCGCCCGAGCCGATGATGAGGACGTCGTAAGTGCGATGCAGCATGTTAGTTGATCGGATACCAATAAAAGCTGGAGGCATTCCGCGGACGCCGCACTTGCGATACCGCATCGATATACGGCCGCGAGTTCACAGTTGCACGCAAGAGATCTTCTTTCGCCGCGAGAAGAAAAGCATGGAGATCAGCTTTGCCGGCCGATCCATAACTCCAGGGTTCGCGAAGCGGCGTGAGAAGTGTATCCGCTTCCGAAGAGGTGGTGAGCGCAAACATCTTACCGAACTTCTCCCGTGAAAGGTGGTTCAAAGTATCGAGACCGCTTTTATACAAGGAGATGCGCGACTCGGGGGAGCAGCCAACCAGAAAATCCAGGAACTCGGCAGCCCCGGCTTCCGCCGCACCGGGTTTCCCGTCCCAAGCTGGCGCCATGAGTTCACCGAGCTTCGACAGCGCCGTCATCTGATCGGCGTTGAATGTTCTGATCACAGTGCGCGCTGTCTCGTCGGCGGGCGTGACGGGCGTATTCGGAGTCTCGCTAATGCCGGGTGGAACCAGTGGCGGTCCGGCGGGAAGACCCTTATCTCGGGCAGCCGTCAGGTCCGTTTGCACTGGGCTCGCGGGCAGCGCGGCGGCTACGGCTGGAAGTGCGGCTATGGATCGAAGAAGAGAGCGGCGGTTCATAGATTTAGTGGATATTCTCCCAGTCGAATTCGAACTTCCGTACAGGAAAGTTGTGGGCCGTCGCGTACTGATTTCTACTCGCGACGGTGTTCTTCACCCAGTCGCCTAACGGGTACAGCAGTTCGCGATAAACGAGATAACTCATATCGGCGGTGCGGCCTGGCTGATGATCTTTTACATCGTCCACTTCATTCAGGTAAGTGTGGCCGTTCGCCTGGGCGACGCGCGGGAACCAGCTTTCATACCAAGTCGCGGTCGCATCCTGCAGGGCTTTGTTGCGGCCCCGGCGGATCTCCTCAGCTAAGTCGAGCGCGTGATCCAGCGACTCTAACGCTTTCGCCGCTTCCGTTTTTGCAGCGGCCGTTTCTGCCTGCTGCAATGAATCCGAAAGTTGCCCCAAGTTCTGAATCATAGCCAGGTTTTGACGATACAGGCGGGCTATCGATAGATAAACCGTCAGGTTATAGCGATTCAAATTAACGCTCTGTAGATTTGCGTACAACAGGTCGAGCAACTCATCGTTCCGGCCGAGAAACTTACTCGCGAGATCAAGGCGCTTCTCGTTTTCCAAACGCCAGTTACTAGCTAACCGCAGCGCCTCCGGAGAAGGAACGGGAAGCAGCGGCAAGTATTGATCCCGCGCGGGCTTCGGAGGATTGAACCGGCCCGCCGAATCGCCCCATATTGGTTTCCGAGCCGCGGACGGGCCAGTCTCCCAACTGTTCGCCCAGAACTGCGCGCCTTCACTCATGAGTTGATAAACTCTGCCCATGTTGGACGGCTCTCGTCCATAAAATAGCGAGTAGAACGAGCTCTGCAATTCTTGTGAATTTGTAAAATGCGCGTTCCACCCCGCCGCCGGACCCGTTGCATACCCCAGCCAAAATGTTTCGGGATGAAGGCCCGCATCCGCCCATCCGGCGACAAACACGCCCATCGGAAATGGTCGTGGCTCGAAATCCTTTGCTGAGCCGCGCGTGTCAGCAAGCGGTCTCGGTTCCGCCCCGGACGAAACACTATCAACCATATCCTGCACCCTGTCTTTGCTGGAACCGGATGAAACATAATACTGCGGAAACAGCTGCTCTTCACCCTCTGTAGACGTGTACACCATCTGCCGGATACCGTGCGAGCGGAAAACAGGATCGAACTGAGGTCCGTAGAGTTCTCCATTAACCACGTAATTCGGAAGCGCGCCGATGTCGTCCGGCTTCATGGGATACTCGCCCCAGAAGATTACCGTGCGTCCGCGGTCATGCAGATAACCTGCCGCTTTAGTAACAAACTCAGTGAGCACCTTGCCCACGCTTCCCAGTTGCTTGGCCCGATTCGCTTCATCGCATTGGGGATTATCGGCCAAACCCACATAGTAGGGCTCATCGGTAGATAACACGAAGTACTTCCCGCCTTTGTTTGCCGCGAGTAGATCGTCGAACATTCCTTCTAAGAGCTGATAAGTCTTCGGATTGGTCGAGCAAAACTCATAGTTGTTGTCCGGGTACTCCCGTAAGCTCGCGTATTCGGGATGCTTCAGGATGAAAGAATCGTGCGCGGGCCCATCCAAATAAGGAATCAATTGCACGTGGTACTTCAGTGCGTAATCGGTGAGTTCCTGTAATTCGAAAGGGCTCAAAGCGTAGGGTTCGACAATCGGTTCCGCATGGCGATACTGAAAGTGGCCTTCGAGCTTGAGAGCGAAACCGTTGATCTTGTAAAACGATGCCTGACGGACTGCTGCTTTCAGAACGTCGAGGTGTTCCAGATGGTGTGCGTCGTCCCAATAGATCACGCGGAGCGGCAGATCTGGCCAGTCTTCAATGTTCGCTTCCGGCAGCCACAGCTTGCCAGACTGCTGCTTTAATAACTGGACGAAAGTTTGGACTCCGTAAAACAGCCCAGTCGCTGTGTTGCCAATAATTGTGATTTCACCAGGAGCAATCGTGAGCCGGTAGGCTTGTTCGGCGGTTGCTCCAGTCACCGCGACGCTTGCCGGCTTCACCATCAGGCGGATCACTCCCATTGATGCAGAAGACGCGCGGAGTACCAGGTGGAAGCGCTCCATCAGTAGCTGATTTAGCTCCTCAACGGCGATGTCGCCCTTTACTCCCGCTCCAAGTTCCAATCTCCAGCCTTCAGTAAACTCGAAGTCCCTCCTTCCCAGGTCCACTCTCTGCGGACTCGGCAGCACGGTGTAGCCTCGGCTAAAAAGCGGTGAAACTGTTTCGCCGAATACAAAAGCACTAAGCCCGGATAAACACAGCAGAACCAGTAGCAACGATTTCATAAGTTATTCCGCCGCTAAGATCACTGCCTGATTTCGTACCTGTGGACCAGCCCTTATCGCGAATGTGCGACCTCGTGTTGCCGCGTCGAATTGCTCCGCGTGCTCCCGGCGCGCTCCGTTCTCAAGCCACACTTGAGTCAACTTGATCACACCCGCGGGCGGTGCCTCCTTTGCGTAAACCGCCAAGCGGATTTTATCCAAGGCGGGTCCCGAACTCTGAAACCTCACATACACGCGCTTCGTCCCCGCAGGTAAATTGCGTACCTGTTGAACGACCTCGGGCCACAATAAAAGTCTGCTGATAGGATCGCCGTCGCGCCAGTCCAGTTTTTGCGGATAATGCCAGAGCCGCCGGAGAGGACCATGGGGTGAGAGCGACCATTCGACCGATGCCTCCCCGCTTGCACTAGTTACGCCCGCGTGACGTGTCTCGGCTGTAAGCTTGTCCGGCGCAAGACCATCGCGCAAATCCAGAAATCGAGCGCCCGCGTCGAAGCCCGTTAATGAACGGCCATTCGCTTCAAGTGTGTACACCGCCTCACCTGTTTTGCGACTCGAAGGCAGAAGAAACTGCTGACCCTCCTGGTCAACTAATTTGAAATCATGTCCAGGCGATTCCGCGAGCGGCGCAGGAACTGCGATTCGCTCAACCGGAGCCGCCGCCGAGTATACAAAGCGATTCTCCCCGCTTTCAATCGCCGGTAACGCGCGTGGGTTCAGCTGAATTCGCGACACAAGGCGCAGTGACTTTATTTGTGCGGCCGCAGCCCCTGTCTTCGTGATTCGCACTTTGTATCCATAGGACCCGCTTACCGCAGTGAGTCTCCCGTGCGCGCTCTTCACGAGTACTGCGGGTTCCGTTGTCCAATCACCCCAATGCGGCCCTTTCAGTTCTCCTGCAAGAATCCAGTTCCGTCCACCATCGATTGATGTCTCAACTGATGTCTCAACTGATGTCTCGACGCGCAGCGAGGATTTCTCCGGCAACTCGGCGTTAATAATAAATCGGGCATCTATGATCACGTACGGGCTGGGCATGTCGATGACCAGTACGCGTTGATTCGGGACCGAAGGCGGCGTGTACGCAATCCTGCCTGTCGCCCACGTGCGGTCGTCTTTTTGACTGCGCGGTCCATCCGCTGTACGAATGTGATATCCGGCAAACTCCTGGGGAAACTCCGTCCAATGCTTGCCATCAAATTTGTACGGCAGATAAAAAAGGCCGGGTTCCTCAGGCGTAAAAAAGCGGATCAATTTCTCACCCGGCCGAAGCACAAAATCCATGCTGTGCCCAGGTGAATAGCGTCTGTACGGGTAGAGATAATTGTCGTTCGCAGTAGTAAATAGCCGGGCCAGATCGCCCATCGCCCGTGCTCTGACATCGGCCGGATACCAGGGAGTATCGACAACTCCCGGCTGCACCTTTCCTGGCGCCGCAAGCTTTCCCAGAATGATATTGCCGTCGCGTTCCAGATCCCGCACGCCAACCACGCGTTTACCACGGAACGAACCACTGCCGGCCACGTTGTAGCCCATCATGTCCGAATCGAAATAGTGATAAGACCCGTCGTAGAACACTTCCGCTACCGTATGACCTGTCAGGAACCAGCACCGCGCGTCATCAAAGCCGCCCGCTTCGAAAACGGCTTCGAGCAGCGGCGCAATGTGATAGCAAAGTCCGAAGCCGTAGCTGTTTAACAACTTAATAGGATCCAGCACTTCACCGGCGGGTTCCTCATACGTCCACCCGGCGATGTGATACCAAAAGCCAGGTTTTACGAAGCGCCCGTCGGTCAGAAAGAAACGCCAAATCGCCTCGGCCTTTTCACGCGGCGTGTGCGCGCCTGCCTGACTATAGATACCCACGGCAAACTTTTTCAAGTCCGTGGAATCGGGCTGCCTTTGACGCAGCAGTTTCGGCGAGTAAACCTGCGCGTTGGCTGCAACCGCGAAAACCAGCAAGCAAAGCAGCCGAACACCTTTGAACAGCTGGTTCATACCCGTGCCGCGCCGCACCACTCGGCAACAAATAAAAGCAGCGTTTTGGCCGCCGAGATCATGGAGTCGATCTCAACGTATTCGTCGGCGGCGTGCGTATTTCCACCCTTCGGGCCCCACAGAGCGGCGGGAATACCGAAACCCTGATGAAAGATGAACAGATCGCACGGGCCCTCGATTCCGGCCACGATCGGCGGCACACCCAAAGCCGTTTCCGCGCATTCCGCGAGTTTCCGAACCAGCGGCTCCGAACCGGAAATTGAGGAGCCTGGCAGCCATCGCAGCGGAAAAGTGACTTCGGGCATCACGGGATAAACCTCCGGGGCGCTTTCAACCAGTTCGTTCAGCCAATCGAAGAACTCCCGCTCCACCTCCTCTTGCGTCTCACCCGGCATCAATTGCCAGTAAAGTTCCACCTGAGCGGTTTCAGGAACCGTCATCGGTTCCCCATATCCCCATGGGGAAGTAAATATCTTCATCAGGGACACCGGTACCGGATCGGCATGATCCGCGTACATCTCATGTACTCGCACGCCCGCATTGCGCCGCGACGTAAACGTAGGCAGATGACAGAGAAAGCGAGTCAGTTGCGGAGTAATTCCGGCTGGAAAGCGGCCGTTCTGGAGAATGCCGCCAGTGCCCGCGCGAAAAGTGATATGCGCCGTCCGTCCGCCGCGCTGTGCCGGGCAAATGCGTAACGAGGAGGGCTCGGCGAGAATGGCCGCATCTGCGTTATAACCGCGCAGCCTGCCCGCAAGCGTTCCGTTCGAACCGCCAAACTCCTCGTCTACCACCGTCTCAAAAAGCAGATCTCCGCTAAGTGGAAGCGCAAGCGCCATTACACACTCTGTGATAAACAAATTGATCGCGACCCCCGCCTTCATGTCGTTTGAGCCGCGGCCAAAAATCCGATTTCCGTCCACTTCTCCGCCGAACGGGTCGCGCGTCCAGTCTTGCGTTCCGCGAGGAACAGTGTCGATGTGCCCGGAGAGAAGTAACGACTTGCCCCCACCGCTGCCCTTGCGGCGCGCTCCAAGATTGGGCCGGTCTGTATAATTTCGTCCTGGAAAATAGAGCGGATGCCTCGTCAGCCCGGAGACTTCGCTGAGAGAATACAGGTCCGGCTGCAGCCCGCAGGCCGCTAATCTTTGTGCGATCCAGGTCTGACAAAGTTTTTCCGACCCCCCCGGCGGAATGTTTTCGGAAGGCATCCGGATCAGCTCCCGCGTAATCTCCATTAAATGGTCCTGCCGCCGTTCGACGTAATCGGCGAGCGTACGTTGCAGTTCAGCGGATGTATTCATAATCGCGGCAGGACTTTATTGTCTCTTGCAAGTAAGTCTAGACCACTGTTTTATACTTCGGCAACGAGTTCGTTCGGTAAGATCGCCTGGAAGCGTATCATGAACGTTATCGATTGTGGTGCACAACAACTACATCCTGATCGTTTTGGATAGCTGCCGCTACGACGCGTTTGTTAAAGCTCGTCCCAAAACGATGCGTAAACTCGGCACTCTAGAACGCCGTTGGGCCTACGCCTCATGGACCGCGCCTTCACACTTCAACCTTCTCATGGGTCTGATGCCGCACTCCAGCCCGCGCGGGATTTTCGCGTCCGATTACTACCAGCGCGATTTTCTCAAATTCAACGAGAGGCTCGGCGCCGAAGGACTGGAATTCAAGAAGTTCGTTCCTCGCCTTTATCTACCCATTCTGCTTCAGAATCTCGGGTACAAAACACATGCCATGGTCTCGCTGCCCGTGCTGAATCCGCTCACCATTCTGAACAGCGGCTTTGACGCATACAAGCTGATGGACCGCCACAACGATATGCGCGCTATGCTCCGCGAAATGAAATTCAACGACGGCCAACCCGCGTTCTACCTGCTGAACGTAGGCGAGACCCACTATCCCTATGCGCTTCCAAACGAACCTCCGGAAGAGTGGCCGCGTGTCAGCGGTGTTCACGGCGTCTTCAAACATCTTGACGATCATGTCGTCGGCGGAAAACTTCGCCGCACCCGGACCAAAACTTTCAACGAAGCGAAGTTACTAGCCCTAAGACAACGGCAGATCGATGCCGTGAAGTATCTCGACACCGTGATAGAAGAACTCTTCGATCTCCTGCCTCGAAACACCTATGTCACAATCACCTCGGATCACGGTGAGCTGTTCGGCGAAGACGGCTACTTCGGCCATGGCCCGATTCAGCACGAGAAAGTTCTGGAAGTGCCTTTTCTAGAGGGCAAATTGCGATGATCTGGCATTGCTCTTTCCTAATTGCCTACATCGGTCCGGGCGCCGGTTTCGCTTTCTTGGGTTCGTTTCTCACCGTTGTTCTCTCTTTGTTCGCCAGCTTCATAGCGCTGCTGGTGTGGCCCTTTCGATTATTGTGGCTGGCCATCCGGCGGCAAGGTAGATTCGGCAACACCCAGGTGAAGAAGGTCATCTTTCTAGGGCTGGACGGCCTTGATCCAAAGCTGACCGAAAAGTGGATGGCCGAAGGGAAACTTCCCAATCTCAGCCGCCTGCGCGAGCAGGGCACTTATCGCCGCCTCCGAACCACCTTCCCCCCGTTGTCTCCCGTCGCGTGGTCAACCTTTGCAACGGGCGTGAACCCCGGCCGTCACAACATCTTCGATTTCCTGAATCGTGATCTGCGAACCTACGCGCCCGAACTCTCCTCCGCCAAAGTTCGCCCTCCAGCGCGTTTTCTAAGAATAGGAAAATGGGCGATTCCCCTCTCCCGCCCGTCCATCGAGCTCCGCCGTAAAAGCGAACCCTTCTGGAAAATCCTCGGCCGCAACGCCATCTCAAGCACCATCCTTCGCGTTCCTATCACCTTCCCTCCCGAACCGTTTAAAGGCCGCCTCCTCTCGGCCATGTCAACGCCCGATCTGCGGGGAACCCAAGGCACTTTCTCCTTGTTCTCAACCCGCCCCCAGCCTGTGACTTGCGAAGGCGGCGTTCACCTTCCACTCGCCGCTGCCGGAAGTGTTCTTGAAGGCGTCCTCCAAGGACCCGAACGGCTGACCGTTAAGTTCCTGCTAAAACCTGGAGAGAGTCTTGCCACCAGAACACTGGAAATTCAGGGCCAAACGCTAATTCTTACTGTGGGCGAGTACACACCGTGGGTCCGCCTGCGCTTCTCCAACGGCATCTTTTCTAAGGTCCGCGGCATCGTCCGCTTCTTGCTCACCGAGGCCGGGCCGGAAGTCTCCATCTACGTCACGCCCGTCGAAATCGACCCGGACAGTCCCGCGTTGCCGATCAGTCACCCCAGTTACTATGCTGTTTACTTGGCTAAGCTATTAGGCGCGTTCGCCACCCTCGGTATGGCCGAGGACACCTGGGCTTTGAACGAAGGAGCTATCTCCGAAACCGCTTTCTTACAGCAGGCAAAATTGATTCAGCGGGAACGGGAGGCTATGTATTTCAGCGCACTCGACCGCACCCGCCGTGGTGTCGTCGCGTGCGTTTTCGACACTCCCGATCGCGTGCAGCACATGTTCTACCGCTACATCGATTCCGCCCGCACGGATCGCCACGAATCGCCGCACTCCGGCACGATCGAGGAGATGTATCGCGACATGGACCGTATCGTAGGCCGCACGCTCACTCACGTCGATGCCGACACCGCTCTATTTGTTCTATCCGATCACGGCTTCTCCTCGTTCCGGCGCGGCGTCAACCTAAACACCTGGCTTCATCGCAACGGCTATCTCGCCCTCCTGCCCGGCTTGACCGAGAGTGGCGACTATTTCGACGGCATCGACTGGGCGAACACCCGCGCCTACACATTTGGACTCAGCGGTTTGTATCTGAACCTTCGCGGGCGCGAGGCGCAAGGCATCGTCTCTCCCCAGGAAGACGCCGCGCTTAAAGCGGAACTCCTCACAAAACTCAGTGGCCTAACTGATGAAGAAACCGGTGAAGTCGCGATTCGGGATGTCTACGATTCCAAAGCGATTTACAATGGTCCTTACACCGAGTCTGCGCCCGACCTCATCGCCGGCTACGCGCCCGGCTATCGTGCCTCCTGGAGCGCCGCCGTCGGTAAGGTGAGTGCCGCTGTCTTCGAAAACAACACCAAATGCTGGAGCGGAGATCATTGTATCGATCCCAGCGCTGTCCCTGGCGTCCTTTTTGTAAACCGCAAATTCGCGGACGACGCCCTCGGCATCGACAACCCTGGTATCGAAGATATGGCTCCCACCGTCCTGCGTCTATTCGGAATTGAAGTCCCACGCTGGATGGAAGGCCGTGCCCTAATACCTACATGACATGCGCTCAACCGTAAATGTAAAACTCAGCAAGCCGCTTTGCGATCGGGCCCGGGTTCTCGTCGATAGGATCGGCTACAGTTCGCTCGAAGAGTTCATCGAACACGCCATGGAAAGAGACTTGGTGCGTCTTGAAGAAACTGAATCCAAGGAAGACCTGATCGATAAACTCAAGGGCCTGGGCTATCTCAAGTGAATGAGGTCGATTTAGGAGCCAAAGCATTTTGGCTGTTGATGGGCGTTGGCGTGCTTTCGGGCATTGTTTCCTTCTGGGTTTTTCGCCGCTGGTCCGATACTGCGAAGCTACGAACAGCGGTGAATCACATCGTGGCTCACCTCTTCGAACTGCGGTTGTTCGCCGACGAACCGGCCCTCGTCTTGCGTGCTCAGCGCGATTTACTTACTGCCAACGGCGAATTGCTGCGCCAGGTGGCCGTCCCTTCTCTACTCCTCGTTGTCCCCTTCTCCATCCTCCTTGTTACGCTCGACGCATTTTGCGGACGGGCCCCATTGCAGCCGGGAGAACCCACCGTTATCACCTTGCAGTGTGGAACGCCTTTACCCCAAGCGCAACTCAGCACACCTCCCGGAATCCAGGTGGAAACTCCGCCCGTACGCGTTCCACTCTCATCCCAAATCAGTTGGCGGATACGCCCGCTGCGAGCTGTGGATGGCAACTTTCAAATCCATCTAAACGGTCGCGTGATAACGAAAAGTGTCTCTTCCACTCCGGGCTTTCAATGGCTTTCCGCCAGCCGCGCTGGTTCGATGGCGGCGTTTCTGCTTCATCCGCTTGAGCCCCCCTACTCCGGCTCCGCAGTCCATTCCATTTCTGTCCGTTACCCCTCCGCCACGATATTCAATCTAAACTGGCTCGTATGGTTCCTGGCGGGCTCCCTCATCGGGGCTACCTTCCTTGCGATACTAAACTAACCCTATGGTCAAATCGGCCGTTGCGTCGAAACGAGTTCTTCGCCCACCCGAAGTCCGCGGAGCAAACCGAGCCGCCGTACTGAGCCTCCTTCAGCAAAACGACTACATGTCACGCGCCGATGTAGCACGCCAGAGCGGGCTTTCCGAAGGCGCAATCTCTCGCATCGTCACCGGACTGATAGACGACCGCCTGATCCGTGAAGATGGCGCTGAAAACTCGACCGGCGGGCGTCCTGGCCGCCGCTTGGCCCTCGAACGGCGGCGTCTCATCTTCGGCGCCGAAATCCAAAACTGGGAAACGCGTTGCGCCGTGAGCACCATGAACGGGCACATCGTCGAAACGCGTCGTTTCCGAACCCGTCCCACCGCCGAGGAAACATTGGCCGACATCAGCGCCGAATTCATGTCGTTCCGCAAGAAACTAGGACCCGACCGCCTGCCCGGAATCGGAGTTTGTGCCCGTGGCATCGTCAACAGCGATACCGGCGTGCTTGTTCTTGGCGGCCGCCCGGATTGGCATCACATACCCATCCGCGAAATTCTCGAAATGCGTCTGCGCGAGCCAGTTTTTGTCGAAAACAACGTTCGGGCTGCCGCCCTTGCCGAGTACACGTATGGCCCCGCCGAGATCACCGGGCGTCACTGCTTTGTCTTCGTGAAAATGGATGAAGGCGTCGGCATGGGCGTGTTGTTTGACGGAAAGTTGTATCACGGCCCTCACATGGCTGCAGGCGAGTTTGGCCAGATGGTGATTGAGACCGCAACTGGCGACGAAGGCCACGATCGGCCCGGCTGCATCGAACGCCTCATCTCAAATGCCGCCATCTGCGATCGCTATGCAGGACTCACCGGAGCGTGGCGTCAGCCTAGTACCGGAGACACTTCGGCGCGTGTTCGCCGCATTGCGGAATGGGCAACCGGTGGAGATGCCTCGGCCCGCCAGACCGTTGAAGAGACCGCCCGCTATTTGGGTGTTGGCATATCGAATCTTATTTGGGGGCTCGACGCCGATACCGTCGTCATCGATGCCACCATCACGGAAGCATGGGGCTTGGTCGAACCGGTGCTCCGCCGTCAGCTTCCCGATAACAACGAGTTGTGGGGATCGCGCAATCTCCGCGTACGGCCCTCCGTCTTTGGTGGCGAGGCCGCGCTCATCGGTGCGGCCTCTTTGCCGCTGAACAAAATCTTCGCGGGCAATTCTCCCGTTCAACTCGCCATTCGAACGGCAAAATGAGCCAGCCCCCAGCCGGATTGCGCCGGGTCCTCACTAGGCGCGACCTCATCCTTTATGGGCTCGTCATCCTGACGCCCACTGCGCCTTATCCTGTCTACGGCATCGTGCAGCAGGTCTCCCATGGACATGCGGCGCTGGCTTATCTCGTCGCCATGGTGGCCATGCTGTTCACCGCCGCCAGTTACGGCAAAATGTCCAGCGCCTTTCCGTCTGCTGGTTCGACCTACACCTATGCGCGGCGCGCGCTCAATGAGCATGTCGGTTTTCTTGCCGGATGGGCCATGATCCTCGATTACTTTCTTATTCCGCTTGAGAGCATCATTTACGCTGCCCTTACCGCTCACCGGCTATTCCCCTCTGTCTCTTACAGCGTGTGGGCAGTAGTGTTCACAGTGGCTCTGACGCTCGTCAACATCCCCGGCATTCGCGTCACGGCACGGGCGAGCGAAGTCCTGATGGCAGTCATGACCGTCTGCGCAGTCGCTTTCGTCGTTCTCGCCGCGCATTACATTGTCACCGTGGATGGAGCTGCGGCTTTACTCGATCAGAGTGCCCTGTTTCGTCCAGAAACGTTTTCCATTCGGCCGTTGATGTTAGGAGCGGGCGTAGCCGCGTTGTCTTATATCGGCTTCGATGCCATCTCGACGCTCGCCGAAGACACCGTCAATCCAAAACGCGATATCGGTTTTGCTACCGTGCTCGTCTGTATTCTGCAAGCTGTCATCTGCGTCATCACGGTTTACCTTGCCGCGATCGTCTGGCCGGATTATCATAGCTACCCCGAAACCGAAACCGTCATTCTCGATATCGGACGCAGAATCGGTGGGGCGTGGATGTTCGGCAGCTTAACTTTCGTGCTGCTCATCGCCGGTCTCGCCAGCGGATTAACCGGTCAAGCCGGGGCCTCCCGCTTGCTTTACGGTATGGGCCGCGACGGCGTTCTCTCCCGCCGCGTGTTCGCCTACATAAATCCGCGCTTCTCTACGCCTACTCGCGGTATTTACCTGATGGGAGCGGTCTCGCTCGTAGGCGTTCTTTTCCTGCGCTTCGAAATTGCGGTCGAGTTACTCAACTTCGGAGCATTCGCCGGCTTCATCTTAGTCAATCTCAGCGTCATTCGCCATTTCTATATCCGTCTTAACCGCAGGCGTGGCATCGAACTATTCACTAACCTGATTTCGCCCGCCTTGGGGGCCGCCGTTTGCCTCTATCTCTGGGTGAGCCTCAGTGAAAAAGCGAAAATCGCCGGGTTTATTTGGCTGGCCATCGGCGCCCTCTACTTAGCCATCATCACGCGGGGCTTCCGTGTAAAGCCGAAGTCACTCGGCTCTCTCTCCGAACCGCTCGCGTAAGCAAGCGGATATTTCGGGCTGATCCACTCCACTGTGGTACACAAAGATGCAGATCCAAACATGAAGATCGCGCTCTTTCTGCTTTGCCTGACGGCCACCACCTCCGCAGATCCTCTCTCGCTCGATAGCCGCAATCCCCATTACTTCGAATACCAGCACAAACCCACTGTTCTGGTGACGTCTGGCGAGCATTACGGCGCGGTGATAAACCAGAATTTCGACTATGTCCGCTAACTGGATGAACTGGCCCGCAATCACTTGAATCTCACGCGCGTCTGGAGCGGCAGCTATAGGGAAGTGCCGGGCAACTTCAACATCTCTAACAATACGCTGGCGCCTCCGTCCGATCGGTTTGTCTCGCCGTGGATGCGGTCGGAAACGCCGGGCGCTCTCGACGGTGGAAACCGCTTCGATCTGAACCGTTGGAACCCGGTTTACTTCGCGCGTCTCCATGATTTCCTCGCCCAAGCTTCGCGCCGCAACGTCGTTGTCGAGATTGATCTGTTTTGCACATTTTATGCAGACTCGATGTGGAACGCCAGTCCGTTGAACGGCGCGAACAACGTTAACCGCATCGGAGACGTACCACGTTCCCAGGTGCTATCGATGGAGCATCGCGATCTTCTGGAGATCGAAGACAAGCTGGTGCGAAAGATCGTCACCGAAGTCAATTCTTTCGATAACGTCTACTTCGAAATCTGCAATGAGTCTTACTGGGGGAAACTTTCACCAGAGTGGCAGCGGCATATCTCCGGACTGATCGTGAACACTGAACAGGGCTTGCCGAAACGCCATCTCATCTCACAAAACGTCGCCAACGGTTCAAAAAAAATTGTAAACCCGGATCCGAATGTCTCGATCTTTAACTTTCATTACTCCCGTCCTCCCCAGAGCGTTGCAATGAATTATGATCTGAACCGCGTGATTGGTAATAACGAAACGGGCTTCGACGGCCAGTCGGATTCAACATACCGGATTCAAGGTTGGGCCTTTCTCGCGGCGGGTGGCGCACTCTATAACAATCTCGATTACTCGTTCACCGTGGGACATGAGAGCGGAGATTATCGCTTTGCCAAAGAGACTCCGGGCGGCGGTGGCGGGGAACTTCGGCGGCAGTTGGGCATTCTGGCCCGCTTCTTTCAATCGCTCGATTTGCCAGAACTACGGCCGGCCGGTGACGTTATCAGACTGAATTCTCCGGATACGGCCAACTTGTCCGCTCTCGCAACGCCAGGCAAGGTCTACATAGCCTACATCTATCGTGCCGCCGTCGAGCCCGCTCCAAAGCATTCATCGGAGATCGTCATCAAGCTCCCACCAGGTAACTACAAGGCGTCGTGGATCGAGCCAAAAACCGGCGCTGTTCTTAATTCATCGGAGTTCGAACAAGAGAATGGAACTCGCACTCTGTCCTCTCCTCCCTATTCAGAGGACACAGTCTTAAAAATCGTACCGGCGCCATCGTAAGAGCCTATCTTGGTCGGGGAAAACGTGGCCCTTTCAAACCGGCATCAACCCCGAAACAGAGCCACCGAACGTAAGTGAGGTCAGGACCCAGAGGACCCCGAGGGCCTGCGGTCCGCGAAACTTCCTGAAACCCGTGCCGGGCCGTCCGGGCTTCGTGGCGCGGACACTCGTGTCTGCCGTCTCGACATTCGTGTCGAGATGTTTTTCAACCCTGCGTCCAATTTTGCAAGCCGTTCACAAGAGGCACTTGCAAAAATAGCGCGTCTGTGGAAAATGGATTAGAACATTTCTGACAAGAAATGTTGGAAGGGGGCGGATTTCCTTGTACTCTGTTGTTTCCAAGCAGCAAAGACACCAGGAGAAAAAGCCCCCATGGAGAAGAGTAGAGCACGGCGCTTTCTGAATTTGTTCGCAAATCTGCAAGGCAGCTTATTCA
>JALYVD010000253.1 GCA_030853405.1 Acidobacteriota bacterium
CTCAGTTAAAAGCAGACGGACACAACCTGCATTCCGACGATTTGAATTTCTTAAACCCGCATCTGACAAGCAGCGTCAAGCGATTCGGGGACTACACGCTCAACATGACTAAACCGCCAGAGCCGAACGCCACTTCGGGATAGACTAAAGCCGCGAATTGCCCAGCTATGCATAGTTCCGAACCGCGGCGGCCGGAAGCTTTCGGCTTCTCTGGCATTCTCCGGTGGCGCTTAGTCTAGCCAGAAACGAGCGCCGCAGTGACTCGTCCACCACTCCGAGCAGAACATTGTCAACGGCTTGCTGCGATTCGGCCAACAATTCGTCCGTTCCCTTGTCTAACAGAAGAACGCTCAGGCACTCCGCAAGCAGCACCGGTTCCGCAAGTCGTCGCGCCACATCGACCGACGCCCGAGCGTCATCGACTGCCTTCCGCAATCCCAGTTCACGGAGTGCCCGCGCGCGCACTGTCAGCGCCAAGGCCTGGTACTTCGGACGATGGCGGCAATGGCTTTGTTCGATTACGTCGCTTGCAAAGGTAATCGCACGGCTCCATTCACCTCTCGACAAAGCTAGTTCAGCGCGAGCCTGGCAAAGCCGCATCTTCCACTTCCATGCGTGCCATCCGCCCGCTTTATCGACCGCTTGCTGCACCTCGGCCAGCAGCGGTTCGGCCCTGCCTGGATCATGCGTCCTCGCATAGATCAGCAGAAGGTCGATCCCAGCGCTGACCAGGGCCGGTTCAAAAGCTACACGACGCGCCAGTTCTCGCGCCTCCATCGCCCTGTTTGTCGCAGCAACGAAGTCGCCTAGGTTGAATAGCGGCGTAACCGCCATTGAGGTCGCGCGGGCGAGCAGCGAAGATGCGCCACATTGCCGGCCAAACGTACAAGCTTCGGCAAAGGTCTGTAACGCTTCGTCGTACCGCCCGCACCCGGAGAGGCAGATTCCGAGATGCTGCAGCGCATAAAGCAGGAACGCGGGGTCGCCCGACGCCCTGGCCCCTTCTACCGCTTGCTCCGCCCGTGAGGCTGCCTCAGCCGTGTGCCCTGCCCAGTAAAGCGTGAGCGGAATTCTGGCTAGTGCAAAAGAGCGGATTTCTCCCGTACGCGCAAGTGTTCGCCGGTCGCTAGCGATGCCGCCCAGCACATCTCCGTCAGCCACCTTCGCGCTTGCCGTCCAGGCGCGAGCGTCTGCCCACAAATCATCCCGTCCGATCGCGTCGGCCAAGAACTCCGCTTCGTTTGCAAACCGCCGCAATGCCGGAACATCCATGAGCCAAAACGATACTTCCGCGAGTTGGACCAGTAACTCGCAACGTTTCACCCGCTCCGCTGGACTGAAAAGACTCAGCGCTGCTTCGAATTCAGTCTTCGCGCTCGCCCATTGACAGGCTTGAAGAAAACTTCGGCCGCGAAATGTATGAAGCTCGATGCGCTTACCGTCTCTAACCGCTCCCGGTGGCAACAGACACAACGTACGAAGGGCCGTACCGTAATGACGCGCGGCCTCTTCTAACGCCAGCCCGTTTTGCGCATGATCGGCCGCCCGCACGGCGTATTCAATCGCTTTCTCCGTGTCGTAAATGGCTCCCTCTCCGAAGTGGTAAGCCAGCTCTGCCAGTGGCAGTGTCTCCGGGGATTGTCGTTCGAGAGCCATGCCGATGCGATGGTGCAAACGGGCACGCCGCGCCGCCATCGTATCGGCATAGAGAGTCTCGCGAATGAGTGCATGCGTGAAGGAGAACCGTCCCGTCGCCCCCGGGGTTTCGCTGACAACCTTAGCCGCTAATGCCTCCTCAATGCCGTCCAGCACCTCATCCTCTGGCATATCTATGAGAGCTTCAATGAGGGGCAAAGAGAACTCGCGGCCGATGACCGCGCCTAGCGTGAGAAGCTTCTTGCTTGCCGGACTCAAACCTGCGAAGCGGCGGCGGATGACGTGTCGGATTCCTTCGGGTAGGTCCAAATGGGCGGACACGGCCGCCGGCAGCTTTCCGTCAACACCGCCTGTTTCGGCGAGGTGTGTCAACATCTCAGTCATGAACAACGGATTGCCCTCGGTGTTTGCGGTTATCCAATCTTTCAGTTGTGGCGTCGCGCTATGGCCGGTCCACGAATCAACGAAGCAATGAACGTGATCGGTGGCTAATCCGCCGAGACGAATCCTCGTGGCCGCAAACTCCCGCTGGAAATCGTGCAAGATCTCGTCTGAGAAGGCGCGGCGGTCGGGCTCGTTCTCTCGGTAGGTCATTAGGATGCAAAGGGCCGCGTCCTTTGTGGAGCGGATCAGGTGACGCAAAAAAAGAAGTGATCCGGCGTCTGCCCAGTGCACATCTTCAAAGAGCAGGAGCATGGGACAGTCACGCGAAAGGGCAACTACCAATTGGGCAAAGGCATCGAACATGCGGAAACGGCGGCTCTCCGCAGTCGCTTGGAACTCAGGCGCAGTTCGTAGCAGGCCTTTCGCAATCTCGGGCATAAGCTGAACCAGTTCGCCGCTTCCCGTTATTTCGCTCAATAGCCGCTGTAGCGTTGAAGCATCGCCCGTTCGCACCAGCCACCGCAACATGGTGACAAAAGGCGCAAAGGGGAACAGCGCCTCACGATCGCAGGCTCCGGTGAGTATCGTCGCCTCAGAAGCAGCCGAGCGCGCGAATTCGAATGCCAGTCGCGTCTTCCCTTGGCCAGCTTCACTCGTGATCAGAGCGGTCTCTTGGTGTCCCGCCGAGGCCGCGCGCCAAACTTCCCAAAGTGTTTTGATTTCATCGTCGCGTCCTAAGAAAGCGACCGGCGTAGACAGAACACTGGTCAACAAGGGCGCCAGTGGAATGTGTCGCCGCCGAGCCGCACCAGCCACGGGCATTTCCGAGACGGGAAACCGGAGGGGTTCTTCCGGTTGACGGCTGTTCATCCAGGCGTCCAACTCCGACGCATAGGCGTAGACAGAACTGAGCGCCGAGTGTACATGCCGGTGTACCGGGAGTCCTTCGTGCTTCTCCCAGCGCCGGACCGTCGTTACGTGACGGTTTACATGCGCGGCAATCTGCTTCCATGAATCCAGCCGTAGACCCGAGCGGTTCGAACTGCCATCCGGTGGTTCAGACATGTACATTTCCTGCGTCCTGTTGATTGTGTCATAGCAAACAGGAGTGCGAACTTGTTCTTGTTACTACCAATCAGCCTGTGAGCGACTTTGCTCCACTTTGCGCGTTGCCCTCCCGTAGCTTTGAAACTAACGTTGACTAATGAAACACTTCCCAAAGAAAGCTGCCAGTGCATTTCGGAGTTTACTCGGCCTCACGCTCCTATTGATTCCGGCGACCACCTTTGCTGCCGCCATTGTGCCCTTTACGTTAACTGGCTCGCTGCCAGCCGATGACGATGCATCGAGTAAGCCGGTGCCTCTCGGCATTGACGGCGCTGGCGGAATAAATTTCTTTGGGCAGAGTTTTACGGCTGTCTACGTGAACGAGAACGGGAATGTAAGCTTTCAGCTCCCGTTGAGCCAGTTCACTCCCAACAGCTTATCTAGCGGCGTTGGATTTCCGCTGATTGCGCCTTTCTTTGCGGACGTCGATACCGGGGGGACGGGTAGCGGCGTGCCCACCTATGGAAACGCAATCTACAACGGACGCGCGGCATTTGTCGCGGACTGGCTCAACGTTGGTTACTTCGATTCAAATACAAGCAAGCTGAACAGTTTCCAATTGATCTTGACGGATCGGTCCGATAGCGGCGCGGGAAACTTCGACATTGAATTCAACTACAACCAAATTAAATGGGAAACCGGCGATGCCAGCGGTGGCCGCAATGGAGTCGGCGGCACATCCGCTGCCGCGGGCTATTCCAATGGAATTTCCGGCGCCAGGAATGTTTTTTATCAGCTCCCAGTTTCATTGGTCAATGGCGCCTTTCTCGATGGTGGGCCCGATAGTTTGGTGGCCGGCAGTCTTAACTCCCCAACTTCAGGCCGGTATGACTTTCAAGTACGTAACGCGCAAGTGGCGAGTACACCGGAACCGATGAGCATTGGCTTATTCGGCTTGGGCCTCGCAGCTTTATTAATCGGAACGAAGAGAGTTACTCGACGTTAGTAGCTGGTCGCGATTCAGTTTGCTCCACTTTGCGCATTGCTGGACTGCAGGTTCCGAACTAGATCTGATTGCACCGAGGCGCGTGTTGACGGCGCTGCCTCCAATTTGAAATATGGCAGATTGCTGCCGGATCACAATACCGGCAAGAAAGAGGACAAGAGAAATGAAAATAATCGGACGAAAGACCATGAAGTGGACTATCGGAGTGCTGGGCGTGCTCCTCATCGCCGGATACACAATCAAGACTTGGGCAAGCCCCGCCGCCGGCGTAACTTCTACAACGATTGGGCGGGGAACTTACAAGAAATTTCAGGTCGTAGCTAACCCCCCGGTCGATCCCAATGATCCCGCGAGCGACTCCATCTTTCAATACGCCGCGCAGGCACAGCCTGCCGTCGATATGATCGTGCAAACGCACAACTATTTGCCGGGCTCCTCCACCGGCTGGCATACACATCCCGGTCCCGTGTATATCACCGTTACTCAGGGCGCGCTTGCGTTCTACGAAGTGGATGACCCGACATGCTCGCCACATGTGGTTACGGCCGGTCAAGGGTACCTTGACACAGGGCACGGGCACATCGGTCGCAATCAGACAGGCAGTCCGGCACAGGATGTAACGATAGCAGTCGCGCCGGTCGGAGCAGCGTTCCGCTCCGAGCTTCCAGCTCCAGGCCAATACTGCTCCTTTTAGAATGGCGATTTGCATCTGAGCCGCGTGGATCTACCGATGACATGTAGATAAATCCGTTTAGCCCGCTTAATCCCACGCCGAGGGATAAATAGGCGCATTGCGTATGGACTCTTGTTCATTGCCGCGTGCGCTCCCAAATCGAAGATCACCAACTAAATAGAAGGAATTAAAAATGATAACTAACTTCAGCTTAGATAGCTTTAAAGTATCAAACCCGAGGTCTCTTCGCCTAGATACTAACTTTGTCACAGTAAGCATCACAGTGGGAACTAATCCTGCTGTGACCAAGACGCACGCGACTGGAGATGTAGGGGACGGAGTTCATGCCGTTGGTCTCGGTGTTTCCGCTACTATTCCGACGGATGCCGTCGTACCGGTAGTATTCAGTTATGTCATTCTCAATAACGGAAATGGCGATCGCGCTGCTGTTCAGAAAGGTGTTGAAACTGCACTGCAGACTCTCGGGTCAGAGGGGGTCAAAGCAGCAACGAAGGAAGCCGGAGGATTGATCGGCGCTGCTATCGGCACAGCGATTGGGACCGCGGTAGTTCCACTTATTGGCTCTGCAATCGGCGCCTTGGCGGGCTGGGTGGTTGGAAAGGTCGGCGGAATACTCTTTGCGAATTGTGACGGGGTCGTAGCAGCCGGAGTCCATATCTATACAAGCAGTCAGCTCATTCACGACACGACCGCCGGCCATAGAATCACCGAAACAGTTGCACATCCCGGAACTGATTCCCCCGAAGGCTGCGGAGCGAATTCCAAATATGAAACTACTACTTCGCTCTCGACGATTGCCTCTGCCAAGACCCTGATAGACCTAAATGGCAAGTGGGCAAGCGGTGGAATTCCCGGGCCGATTATTTCAGTGAATGGCAGTCTATTTTCAGTTGATATGTCCGCATATCATCGTCCGTTGGCCCATGGATCTGTGGTCGATAGTTCCGACATCTCCGTCACATTTCCTGACGACAAGACTTACAGCGGTAAGCTTCAACTGCCAAACAAAATTACTTGGTCGAACAGTTCGACTTGGACGAAGGTCTAAGACTTAGCCATAAGTGCAAGGATATTCGAAGGAGGTTTTCGTTCATCCTTGTTCTCTGGTTTTAGTCAAAGCCCTGATTGTGAGTTAGCTCTGTGGTGCGTTGTCATGCGGAGCGGGACGCGAAGGGCTTCACCTGGGACGCAACTGGTCTCGATGCCGTTCTGCCAGTTAGCGCACACCGATTCACTGCGGGAGATCTGCAACGGCCTCAGTTGCTGTCTCGGCAAACTGGTGCATCTGGGAATCGGCAGAGCTCCGAATAAATCGACCCTCTCGTATGCGAATGAGCACCGGCCGGCCGCGCTCTTTGAGGATCTTTTCTTCACCGCAATTGGCACGATTCCGGAGCGGACAAGGCGTCGGGGCCGCGGCAGCATAAAGTTCCGCTTCAAGAACAAGCTGGTTTCACTGGATTCGACGACCATTTCACTGTGCCTGGCGCTGTTCCCCTGGGCCAGGTTCCGCAGAGCCAAAGGCGGCGTGAAAGCTCATGTGCTGCTGAGATTCGCAAATATGAGCAGAATTCAGACGGTGCCAGCTCATCCTGGCGCTGGCTTGATTTGGACAGGCCCAACCATGACCTCACTTTCCAAAAACCGGATTTCGACAGATAATCGAGATCGCTCAGGAGGTGACTTTATGGATTCAGAGTTCACGCGGAATGCCGACCGAATTGCCGTTTGCCTGAGATGTTGCCGGAGCATTCTGGATTCGTAGAGGAGGCGCAGCATGACAACGAGAGGGGCCGAAAAGATGGTCGTCGTACCGGGGAAACTAGTATCCATTCGTGTGACCAAAGCAGTGATCGTCAGTTTTGCGTTGCTGTTGACCCTTTTGGCCGCCCAAAGACTGGTTGTGCCGGCATTCGGACAGACCAAACCGTCTGTTGAATTACAGGGCGCAATCGCGAAGGAGCAAGGTGACGGCGATCTAAAGGCAGCCATTTTGACGCGGCATTCGAATGAAATGCCGCCGCCCAAAGAACTCAAGCTGGAACGTCTGACCGCGAACACTCCCGAGCTCCCTATCCAGACGGCCGCCATTTCGCCCGATGGCAAATTGATCGGCTACTCCGATCCGCTTGGAATCCACATACACTCTTCCGCCACCGGCGAGACTCGGTTGTTGCCTGAGACTTACGCCCACAAGTTAGTGCAATGGATGCCCGACGGCAACCGCTTGCAGACGAAGGTGGTGAAGTCTACCGGACGAACCGAGGCGGCCATTGTTTCTCTTGACGGCGGCACGCCCACTGCGGCGCCCAGGCTTGACGAGTTTGTAAGTTCACCGGATCGAATGCACCGCATGACGGTATCAATCGACAAGCTAGGGATCTCCATTCAGGATGCAAATGGCCGAAACTCACGCGATCTTTGGAAGGCTTCCGCCAAAAGCACACTCGATCAGTACCAGTGGGGTCCGACCAGTAAACAAATCGCAATTTCAAGCTCAGTAAGGGACGCGGACAATAATCAATTCTCCAAGCTTGAATTGATCGACATCGCAAGCGGTAAAGAGAAGGTGCTAGTTCCGTCAGAGAAGAAGCTCTCCATCAGTTCGTTGGTCTGGGCGAATCAGGATCGCCTGATTCTCGTTATTGATGAGGATGTCCCCGGAGTCAATCAATACAACAGCAATCTTTGGGAGTTACGAGTGAATGGCGCGGGAGAACTAGTGCCCGGGGGATTTCGCCGACTGACAACATGGATTGATTTCCCCATCAGGGCTGGGTCTTTAAGTACCGACGGCAAGAGCCTGGTTTTCATTCGGGCCTTCCGGCAGAGGGATGTGTATGTCGCCTCGCTTGAACCAGATAACACACGTCTGGGAATCCCCAAGCGTTTTACTTTGGATCTCGGCGATGACTATCCTTCCGATTGGACACGCGACAGTAAGACCGTCATTCTCACTTCAGACCGGTCCGGTACGCAAGGCATCTATCGTCAGGATTTGGATAAGCTCTCCGCGGAACGGATTGTCACCATGCCGGGTCATCAGCTTCTGGCCCGTGTCACCCCCGATGCCGCCGAAGTCCTGTTCCTGAACTATGACCCTGCGAAGAGTCCCCACAGCCAACTGATGCGCGTGCCAATTGGGGGAGGAACTCCGTATCTGGTACCGAACGCGGAGCAGATAAGCTTTAACTACCGTTGCCCCCACGCTGGCGTCTGCATCATGGCGCAGAAACAGGGAGAGGGCTTTGTCATTGCCGAATTAGACCCGGCGAAGGGAAAGGGCCGCGAAATCTATCGCGATAGTCACGTTGAGCATCTCGACGTTTCGCCCGACGGAAAATGGATTTCCGTTACATCAGGGAAGGGCGCGGAAACCAAGATCGTTATTCGTTCGCACTCAACCGGGGACGTTGTCCGAGAGATTTCGCTCCGTGGTGCGACGAGCCTCGTCAGCACGGACTGGGCGCCGGACGGCAAGGGGTTTTTCTGGGGCGATCAAACGCTGACTGAGATCCGTGAAATGTATGTCGATCTCAGTGGCAATAGTACCCTCCTTTGGCGCAATCCTGGAGAGGCTAATTCAATTTGGGGCATCCCATCGCCCGACGGCAAGCAGTTGGCACTAGTATTGCTAACGGATGACTCGAACGTATATACCGTCAAAAACTTCTAGCGGCGAAAAATCGGAAAAGGTAAGAGAGATTCCATGAAACACCTGAAAATCATTATTGGGTGCGGGTTCTGTTTCCTGCTCGGCGCCCTGCTGCCCACAAAGCTCATTCATGCGCAGACAGACAAACCCCCTGAGACCTATTACATGCTTTCCTTCATGAAAATCAGGCCTGGCCAAAACGCATTCAAAATGGAGCGGGAACTCTGGAAACCGATACAAAGAGAGCGTATTGATAAAGGCGAAACAGACTCTTGGACAGTTATAGAACCCATGTTTTCCGGGCCGCACCTCTACGACTATATGACGGTCGAGAGTGCTAGCAGCCTCGACAAGCTTACTCATGAAGACTATGGGCCTGCGATCACCAAGGTATGGGGTACTGGGGAAAAGAGTAGGTCAAACGCCGCACGAACAAACAGCGCCCGCGACTTATTGGGTTCGGAAATCTGGGTGGCGGTGGACGGGTTTCAAGACAAGTCAAATAACGTGGTAGCTACGGGTTGCAGTTCTGAGTTGATGCCAACCTTTTAAATTCGCTCGAAAGCATCACGGAAGTCGATTGGGCGCTTGCAGTCAAAATCTCCAAATGGCGGCACTACAGGTTTTACCGGTTCAGCCATTGTTCCGGAACTCATCAACGATGGCCATCAGGTGCTCGGACTGGCTCGGTCGGATGCGGGAGGCCGCCGGGCCGAGGTTCATCGAGGGAATCTGGAAGACCTGGAGAGTCTGCGCAGCGGGGCGGCCCAGTCGGACGGCGTGATCCACACCGCCTTCAACCACGACTTCTCGAAGTTCGTGGAGATTTGCGAGAGGGACCGGCGCGCCATCCAGGCTCTCGGCGCCGCGCTCACCGGATCTGACCGCCCCCTGGTCATCACCTCCGGAACCGGCATGGGGAGCGCTGCGCCAAGTCAACCCGCGACGGAAGAACACGTCGGTCTCACCAACCCGAATCTCCGTATCGCGTGTCTGTGGTGCGCCTTCCTCAGGTCCACAACACAGTCAAGCAGGGCCTCATCACCTACGTGTTGGCTGTGGCTCGCGAGAACGGCGTCTCGGCGTATGTCGGCGAGGGACTCAACCGCTGGCCGGCGGTGCACGTCCTCGATTCGCGTTACCCTTTGGGGTGCCCTACCGCATTGACATTTGTTCTCCGCCCCCCGGCGCGGTTGACCTTCTCGTGCGATTGGGAGCGCTCGATATCGACTCAGTTAACGACGGACTCGCAGCTATTATGCCTGATGGCGTGACACAGGACACGGTGGCTAGCGCGTTGAACGTGTCCAGCGTAACTGTGTCGGCTGCAGTCGCGCGAGATAACGGCTCGGTGTGGCTGCTGAGTCCACGATCTGTCCGTGTCGGGAATATTTTGATCGCCTCACCGGACATAACCCCGCCGCCCAAAGCGCTGAGGTTGACCGATTCCAATGCTTTTGGGACGGGACATCACCCAACCACGGCACTATGCATCGAGGCTCTCGAAGAGATCTTGACGTTCGAGCGTCCTGAGAGTGTCCTCGACGTTGGGACGGGATCGGGCATTCTGGCGCTGGCGGCGCTGATGATGGGCGTGCCGCGAGCCCTTGGCGTGGATACCGACGCTGTTGCCCTAAGAGTCGCGGCGCAGAATGCGCGTCTAAATAACTTCGCGGATCGATTGCAGCTCGTCCTCGGCGGCCCCGATATCGTGGGTGGCAACTGGCCGCTTGTCGTCGCGAACGTGCTCGCTGCTCCACTGATCGAGATGGCGCCGCTAATCGTTCGACGAGTGGGGCGGCGTGGCTGGCTCGTTCTCTCCGGTATCCCATTTTCCCTGGAATCCGAAGTTACGCGAACATACCAGCATCTCGGAATTCGACACATCGCATCGAAGACACGAAGCGGGTGGACGATGCTGATGGCTCAAGCTTCCTGGTAAGGTCAGAAGCGAGAAAATCCGGGGCGTGCTGCCCGGTCGGCAACTATTTACTACATCCGGCACATCAATCGCGTTGGGTCCGGCTCCCCGCGCAGACAAGGTGCGGGTGAACGGATTCATGCATAATTCGTTTGTATGCGACTTTATACTCGGGAAGACGCCGCGGCATTGATCGACACATCGGAAGGTCAGGTCATCGATTCCTCCAAACCAAACGCCAAAGGGCACGCGCATGTGCACGTTGGACCGCCCGAAACACCGATCATTGATCAATTATGGCGTCGAAAACTAACCACGATGTACCGTAACAGGACTCAGGCGGAGAAAGATCTTCGCGATCTCCTTAACCGGCACATCCCCGAACTGAATGCATTACAAAACGGCGCGGAGATCGTCTTCAGAGATATGGTGAGCACACCTCGCCAGGTTCATGTCGCTGCGCCTGCTGGAGAGAAGTATTCGTATGCTGGAACCATGGTTACGAATACAAGCAGACAGGAATTGTTCGTGAAGATTGTAAAAATGCACACTGGGCAACTGCACCTGCGGACGATGTTCCTGACGGAGTAGTTTATCCTCAGCGTGGATCGCTACGCCGTCGAGCGGGAGACGCGCTCTTCGCTGCTCTCAGATTGCGTTCGCGATAGACTCGTGTCGGCAGGTTATGAAACGAATCGGATTGATCGGAACGAAATGCATCTGCGCGAGTGCGGTGCTGGTGGCGACGGGTATTGCGAGCCTATGGGCACAGGGACCGGGCGGCGGGCGAACTGCTCAGGCGCTGTTTACCGCTCTGGATGCGAACAGTGATGGGACACTGACGCGGGGCGAAATGGAGTCGGGGTTCAACTCCTGGTTTACGTCTTGGAACGGCACGAACAGCGGGACATTAACGCGGGATCAGATCGCAACCGGATTGAGCAAGCTCATGCCTGCGCCGCCCGCCGCCAAGCCCGGGCAGGGGAACACTTTCAACATTGCCGGTAATTCGACGCCGATGACCGCACCGCAAGCGGCTGTGGACGCGATGACGGCGGCCTTGCCCAGCACGCCAGGCGTGAAGCCGCTGCGTCCGCGCAAGGTGCTGGTGTTGGCGCACACGGGACCGGGAGGGTTCGTGCATGCCTCGATTCCACTCGCTGCGAAGACGGTGGAAGCTCTAGGAGACCGGGGCGGCTTGTGGACCACGACAGTCACTTACAACCCAGCGGATATCAACACGGGCAACCTCAAAAAGTACGACGCGATTTTCCTGGACAGCACGACTGCCTGCTTCCTTGACGATCCGGATCCCTCGGTCACCGCGGCGCGGCGCTCGGCGTTTCTGAATTTCGTCCGAAGTGGAAAGGGTATCGCCGGGATTCATGCCGCTACTGACTCGTATCATACCGACTGCCTGGCGGCTGAAGCGGCTGCAAACAGCGGCAGTGCCGGCCCTAATTTCGCAGCCATGGGGCTGTCGGCCAGGCTTGTCACCGCGGCCGACAAGGATCATAACGATGCCGTGAGCCGGCAGGAGTGGACCGCCCTTGCCGACGATTGGTTCCAGAAGCTGGATACGGGCGGCGCCGGCAAGGTCAGCCGAACCGACTTTCTGGCGCACTTCAACTCGTTGCTATCGCCCCCGGCCCCGCGCGTGGGCGGAGAATCGAAGCCGGTTCAGCAGTGGCCGGAGTTCAATACTTTGATCGGCGGTTTTTTCAAGTTCCACTGGCCCGATCCGCAACTTATCTATGTCAAGATCGACGATCCGGACAGCCCGTTAACGGCCATGTTCCACGGAAAGGAGTTCGAGATCCACGATGAGACATACACGTTCGCCCAGGACTCCTTTTCACGCCGCAACGTGCATGTTTTGACGAGTATCGATTACGCAAAGATGAGCCCTGCGGATAAGGCGAAGGAAGTGAATCCGCGAACGGATGCCGACTATGCATTGAGCTACATCCGCCGCGAGGGCAAAGGGCGCGTGTTCTACGAAGGGCACGGCCACAGTGACCGGGTGTATGCCATGACACCAATGCTGGAACACCTTCGCGCCGGGATTCAATACGCGCTGGGCGATCTGAAAGCGGATGACAGCCCTTCGGTGAAATAACGCTGCCAACGCCGCTCCGTAGTGAGCCCTACCAACCGCTATGTGGATTGTCCGACTCGCTCTTGCCCGTCCCTACACGTTCGTCGTCATGGCGATTCTGATCGCAATCTTGGGCAGTACTGCAATCGTCACCATGCCGGTCGATATCTTCCCCTATATCGATATCCCCGTCGTGAGTGTCCTCTGGGTCTATTCCGGACTCTCTCCCGAAGAGATGGAAAAGCGCGTTGTCACCGGCTTCGAGCGCAGCCTAACTTCTAACGTGAACGACATTGAGCACATCGAGTCTCAGTCCTACAGCGGCTACGGCGTCGTAAAAATCTACTTCCATTCCAACGTGAAAATCGATATGGCCGTCGCCCAGGTCACGGCTACGATGCAAACGGCCCTCCGCCAGATGCCTCCGGGCATGTTCCCTGCCAACGTCCTCAAGTACGACGCTTCCAGTGTGCCAATTCTCCAACTGGGCCTCTCAAGCAAAACGCTTCGTGAGCAGGAAATCTTCGACTTGGGAAATAACTTCATCCGAACGCCTCTGGGCACCGTCCAGGGGGCATCGGTCTCCTATCCCTTTGGCGGAAAACAGCGCTCCGTCATGGTCGATCTGAATCTCGGCGAGCTCTACGCCAAGCAGCTTTCTCCAATCGATGTCTCGAATGCACTCAACGAGCAGAACCTGATTCTTCCAGCCGGCACGGCGAAAATCGCGCGCACCGAATATCAAGTCCGCGTGAATAGTAGCCCGGTCATTCTCAACGAACTTAATGATCTGCCAATCAAGACCGTCAATGGCGCCACCGTCTACATGAAAGACGTCGCTCAGGTTCACGATGGTTTTTCCGTCCAGAACAACATCGTCCGCACCAACGGCTCACGAGGCGTTCTCATCACAATCACCCGCAACGGCAAAGCGTCAACCTTATCCATCGTGAACGCCGTGAAGGCGGCCCTCCCCAGAATCCTCGCGAATCTGCCGCCCGAGTTGAAAGTCGTAGCCTTGGCTGATCAGTCCATCTTCGTGCGAGCCTCTATCAGAGGTGTCGTGCGTGAAGCTCTCATCGCTGCCGCACTGACCGGGCTGATGATCCTGCTTTTCCTCGGAAGTCTGCGCAGCACGGCGATCGTCTGCATCTCAATCCCGCTTTCGATTCTGGCCTCGCTCTCCATCCTCAGCTTATTGGGACAAACTATCAACGTGATGACTCTCGGCGGTCTCGCTCTTGCGGTCGGCATTCTGGTGGATGACGCTACGGTCGAAATCGAAAATACACACCGCAACATCGCAATGGGTAAACCACTCATCCGCTCAGTGCTCGATGGCGCTTCGCAGATCGCGGTTCCAACGTTTGTAGCCACTCTCTCCATCTGCATCGTCTTCGTGCCCGTTCTCCTGCTCACCGGCACGGCGAAATATCTCTTCACTCCGCTGGCTCTCGCCGTTGTGTTCGCGCTGATGGCTTCCTATCTGCTATCGCGCACGCTCGTTCCCACCATGATGGCGTTCCTGCTCGGCCCGGAGCTGCACTTGTACCAAACGCCGCTCAATGCCGCGCCGGTTCGTCGCCGGAGCCTGCTCTGGCGGGTCCACCATCTCTTTGACGCCCAGTTCGAAAAGCTCCGCTTTCGCTATATGGGCCTGCTCGATTGGTCCCTAAATCATCGCGGACCGATCCTCGGCGTTTTTTCAGCCTTCTGCATCCTGTCTCTCGGGCTAGTCGCATTCGTGGGTGAAGATTTTTTCCCCGATGTCGATTCAGGCCAAATGCGCCTGCATGCCCGCGCCCCGGCCGGCACCCGCATTGAGGAGACGGAAATACGTTTCGCCGCTCTCGAACGTGAAATCCGCTCCGTCATTCCCGGCAATGAAATCGACGTCCTCATCGATGACATCGGAATTCCCAATAGCTGGCCTGCTATAGCGCAAGGCGATATCCCGACGATTTCTTCCGCCGATGGCGAAATCCTCATCTCTTTGAATAAGGAAAATCACGGGTCAACTCGCAACTATGAAGTTCTCCTGCGTAAGCGGTTGAGCCAGGACTTTCCCGACATGACGTTCTTCTTTCAACCGGCAAACATCACCAGCCAAATCGTCAATTTCGGACTTCCCGCGCCTATCGATCTTCAGGTCGTCGGCCGTAACGCGCAGGCCAACTACCAAATCGCCCGCCGCCTCGCTGAAAAAATCTCCAATGTACCGGGGACTGCCGACGTGCATGTTCACCAGGTTGTTGCCCAACCCGAGTTGCAATTGAACGTTGACCGCATAAAAGCTTCCCAACTCGGCCTCACCCAGCGCGACATCACCAGCAGCATGCTTATCTCGCTCAGCGGAAGTTCTACCGTCGCGCCAAACTTCTGGATGAACTGGTCGAACGGCGTGAATTACAACATCGGCATCCAAACTCCTCAGTACCGCAATAATTCCCTCGATTCACTGCTGCGCACGCCCATCTCCATGTCGTCCAGCACCGCATCCGCTTCGCAGGCCGGCGCCGCATCTGGCGCTAGCGCCTTTGTAGCGATGGCCCCCAACGGTTCCTCGCAAGCCTATGGGAATCCCGGAGCCATCCCCGCTACAACCCAGCTACTTTCAAACCTGGTGAGCGTCCAACGCGCCAACACCCCTGTGATCGTGAATCACTACAATGTCTGGCCGGTCTACGACGTTTATGTGAACGTAGATCGCCGCGATCTCGGCGCCGTTGGAAGAGACGTGGAACGTATCATGCGCCAGGAAGAACCCAATCTGCCGCGTGGCACTTCCTTCGCGTTGCGCGGACAGATCGAAACCATGCAATCTTCCTTTTTCCGGCTCGCTGTAGGCATGGTCTTCGCCGTCATCCTCGTCTATCTTCTGATGACCGTAAACTTCCAGTCCTGGCTCGATCCGTTCATTATCCTAACCGCGTTGCCCGGCGCCTTGGCTGGAATATTATGGATGTTGTTCGTTACGCACACAACCCTCAGCGTCCCCTCTCTTATGGGGGCCATTATGTGCATCGGCGTTGCTACCGCGAATAGTATTCTCATCGTGACTTTTGCGAATGATGAACGCGTGACGCAAGAGTCGGCGCGAACGGCCATGCTCTCGGCCGGCTACGCTCGCATGCGGCCCGTCATTATGACCGCGACAGCGATGATCCTGGGTATGCTCCCGATGGCTCTCAGCCTCGGCGAAGGTGGCGAGCAGAACGCCCCGCTAGGCCGCGCCGTCATTGGAGGCCTGCTTTTCGCCACCATCACTACGCTCTTTATCGTGCCTGTCATTTACAGTTACCTGCGCACCAATCCGCCGGTTGATCACGAGCGCCGTCTCGCCGAGCGTGAGCGCGAGGCGGACTTTGCATCAACTGCGTGGCCACCTGATGAGATATAGCGAGTCCGATCTCCCCCGCACTGAGGATGCGGCCAGCACCGCGGAGCGACTGCGACGTGAAAACGAGGAGCGCCTGCGACGTGAAAACGAAGACCTGCGCCGCCAGCTTCAGCAATTGCGTGCTTCGCCTCACGCACCCGCCGGTGTCCCCGCGAAACTGTGGCGTCCTTCCAGGCTGACAATCTGGGCTCTCGGCCTGTCTGCTTTCGTGCTCCTGGTAATCGCCTTTTTCGCCGGGTATCTTCCCCTGCATCACCGGACTTTGCAGATTGCCGGCGAAGCGCACGAGCGGGAACATCTTCTGCCCCGCGTATCGGTAGTCACCGCGGGCCGCTCTTCTCATGTCACTGCTTTACAACTGCCCGGCAATATTGAGGCTATGACTGAGGCCCCGTTACTCGCCCGCGCCGACGGCTATGTCAAGCAGCGCCTGGTCGATATCGGCGATCACGTCCGTGCCGGCCAAACCCTCGCGATCATCGAAGCACCCGAACTGGAGGAACAAGCTCGTCAGGCTCAGGCCGCTCTTCAGCAAGCCCGCGCCGCCGTCGATCAGGCGAATGCGAATCTTGCGCAAGGCCGCTCCGATTTAGAACTCGCGCGTGTCACCGCTAAACGTTGGGCCGGTCTGGTGGGCGACGGCTCTGTCTCTGTCCAGGAAAGCGACCAATACCAGGCTCAATACAAATCTAAAATCGCCGCTGTGAACGCGCTCGAACAAGCGTTGATTGGCCGGCGTGGCGGTGTCGCCGCCGCGGAGGCGAATCTCGCTCGCCTCGAAAGCATGAAGGGCTATCGCGTGGTCGTTGCGCCTTTCGCCGGTGTGATCACGGTCCGCAATGTGGATACCGGAGCCCTCGTCAATAACGGAACCACTCTGTTATTTCGCATCGCTCAAACGGCCACGCTGCGCATCTACCTGAACGTGCCCCAGATGTATGCGAGTTCCGTTCATCGTGGCGATGCCGCCTCACTCACCGTGTCAAACCTGCCGGGTAGAAAATTTAGCGGCGCCGTTGCGCGGACCGCCGATGCTCTCGATCCGGCTAGCCGCACGCTATTGGTTGAAGTGCATGTGCCCAATCCCGGCCGTCTTCTGCTTCCAGGTATGTATGCACAAGTTGAACTCAGTAACTCTCGTCCAAACCCGCCCCTGCTGATTCCGAGCGACGCTCTCATCATCTCTGGGCTTGGTACTCAAGTCGCGCTGCTGAGGCGGAACCATCGCGTACACTTGGAAACCATCGTTCCTGGCCGTGACTATGGCGACCGCATCGAAGTGATGAGCGGCCTCCGTGAGGGAGACGTCATCATCGCGAATCCAGGCGACATCATGCACGAGGGCGCCGAAGTAGATCCCGTCCCCGTAAATCCAGCCGGCACCGGGCGCTAAAGGCCTTCAGGCCAGCGCTTTGCCGTACAGCACAAGCAAGCGGCTCCATGCTTTCTCCGCCTGTGGCTCGTTGTAGACGTGTGAGTCCGGAGGGCACCAGCCATGCGCGGTGTCGGCGTAAACCTCGATTTCCGCAGGCAGATTCGCTTTCGCGAAGGTGTCTCTTAGGATGTTCTTATCGTTTGGCGACCGCGCATCGTCACTAGCCGCAATCGCAATCAGGAACTGCGCCTTGCTTTTCGCCGCTTGAAGATGTGGACTGTTCGGTTGATCGGTTACGAGTCCAGCGCCGTGGAACGATGCGACGGCGCCGATGCGGTCGGGGACGGCGGCAGCTGTCCGGAACGCAATCGGACCGCCCATGCAATAACCCTGCGTACCCATTTTGCGATTCTTTGCGACCGATGATTGCCCGTCCAGCCACGCGATGAACGCCTTCGCATCCGTCATGTGGGTCCGCTCGTTCAGAGTTTGCGCGAGAGGTCTCACCTGATCGATCGGCGTGGCCGCGCCGGCGTCCGCAGTCGGCGCCTTCTTGGTCCGGTAGAACGGGTTCACTACAAGCACCGAGTAGCCCGACTCGGCGAGCCGCTTGCCCATTTGCCGAAACGCCGGCCGTAGACCGAAGATGTCCGGCCAAATAAGAACGCCTGGAGCTGTTCCGCTCGCCGGATGCACGAAGTAGCAATCCGCCGAGCCGTCCGGCGTGGTCACGTTCACGTCCGATTCGGTGACTGCCATCGCGTTGGCAACTTTCGGTAATATCATCGCAATACCTGCTCCTAACATGATGCCGAACTGCTTTCTCGTCACCTTGCCGAGTCTCTCGTATTCTAGGCGGTCGTCCTCGAAATGGTCCTGATCACACATATATCGGTCCTTCTATGGATGTGTTCTTTGCGCCGAAAGACGGCACGCGTATCGGCCTATCTTACATCCCTGATTTCGAGAGCCGTTGGCACTTGGAAATTTACTGCCGCGGCTCCCGTCCCACTAGGTGCGTGATAGCATCAGATCATGACCTTTGATGAGCGTCTGGAATTCCTCTTTAAATCGACCGAATCTCTTCACGCCTCTACACAGGAGCTACACGCCACCGCCCAGGAGCACACCCGGCAATTGCAGGAGCAAACGAAGCAATTGCAACTCGACGCCGAGAACATTCGCTCTTTAGCGCGAATCGCGGAAGCGCATGAACATCGGATCAGTGGTCTAGAGGGTGAGAATGATCGCGGATGACGGACCGCCGCCGGAAGTCAGCGAGTACTTCCGCAAGATCGGAAAAAAGTACGGCCACCTGGGCGCCGCTGTCACCAACGCGAAGCTTTCCTCCGCGCAACGTAAGCGCAATGCGAAGAAGGCGGGCGACGCTGCCACCGCCGCGCTAACGCCGGAGGAGCGCAAGGAGCGCGCGAGCAACGCGGCAAAGAAGCGCTGGGCGGACGTGAAGAAGGCGCAGGCCACGCAAGTGAGGTAAAACGAAAAAACGAACCCAACCCAATTCGTTCGGCAAAATCCCCAACCAACCCCTACCCGCAAACCCAATCACAAATTTCAAAAAACCTCTATCTCCCCCAAATTCAGACTTTTGCAAGCCCTCCGCCGCCTCCCGCAAACCGCCGCATCTCATACTCGCGTACAAATGCAGAAGACACCACCGCGAAAACCCGGCCCCAATACAATTGCCGGAAAAATAAATTCCAGCAAAAATTCCACCAAACATAGCTTGCGGTCGAATCCGGATAAACTCCTTCCTGGCGAAACGCAACAAGACTACGATGCCGCCTGGGACATCTGGGCCGCCGAATACGATTCCGCGAGCCCCGCGACCGCCCGTTTGCTCAAATTCATCGTCAACGACGACCGCTTGCTAAGCTTCTCCGTAACCGCCGTCATCGAGGCTCAAATCGCGCTTGTCAACGCCGAAGCCGCCTCCGAACCCAACCCGGCCCTAATCGAGCTGCTGCATAAGGATCTGCAACACAAACTACGCTACAAAACGAATTTCGAGCGTTCTTTCCAACGCTCCCTGCGCAACATAGAGCAGTTCGGTCACCGCCGCGTGCTCGAAGCACAAGCCGCCGAGCGTCTGGAGATCTTCGAAAATAAAGCCGCCTGCCTCGTCGCCGTCACGTTTCACAAAAACGGCCTCGACCACAAAACCGTCCTCCCCTTGAGCACAAAACACGTCCCCGAGAGCGAGAAAACGCCACCCTCATGAGCTTCCATACTAAATTCGAGTCCATCGGGCTCAACCCTGCCGCGATAACCACAAAATCGGGTAAATTAACCAAAGCAACTCAACCCGAGCCGCCGAAGACTCAAGCGCAATTGCTTTTCCAGGGCCAGAACCATCCCAAGAAGCGCAAGAAAATTGTCCGCATGGAACAGTGGATAGAAGTCCGCATCCGCGACGGACAAACGGTGACTAAGCTCTATCCATCGAACAACGAACTCATCAAATGCGGGCAACGCATGCTGCCTCCGCCCGAGTTCGTCTACCGCCGCATCAACTTCCCCGATGGAATCCCGCCGGAATACAATTGGGCGGGCCCGCGAAACGAGATACACCGTGAGCGCGGCGGCTGCGGCATCCAGCGCATGACCGTAGACACATGGCTCAACGTCATCGATCGCGAGAAACTCAGAGAAGACGGACACATCGGGTCCACGGGTGTTGGCAACTTGCCTCGCCCGCAGGAACACGGCCCCTGCTCATGCCCCGTCTGCACGAACAATCAAGCCATCCTGGACTCGCGGGCCGCTTAACAGAACCGCGCGCGTGAGCAAGCGGTGTTTTTCGTGGGCTGTGCCCGACGCCCTCGTCCGCCCATGTGCTGAAGTGAAGATATGGATGATTACCTAGACGCGGCGATTGAGATCGCGCGCGAGGCGGGTCAAGTTCTGCTTGCCCACCGTGGTGTGGGGTTCGAACTAAAGGGTGAGCACGACCTGGTAACAGCAGCCGACCGGGCCAGCGAACAACTGATAATCGGCGAATTGAAAAAACGTTTTCCGCAACACGGCATCGTTGCGGAAGAGGGTGGCCGCGCTGAAATGAACGCGGAGCTACGCTGGTACGTTGATCCTTTGGACGGCACAACCAACTTCGCGCATGGCTTCCCAATGTGGAACGTAACGATGGCGCTCGCAAAGAACGACGAAGTAATCGCCGGGGTTGTCTACGATCCGCTGAACAGGGAACTATTCGCGGCTGAACGCGGCGCCGGAGCCAGGTTGAACGGCGCGCCGATGCATGTCAGCAAAGCGCGGGTGTTGAATGACTCTCTAGTGGCGACCGGGTTTCCCAGCCGCAGGCGTCATTTGAACGTGAACATCCATTTCTACTACCAGCTCGCGATGTTGACGCATGGAGTGCGGCGCGGGGGATCGGCGGCCATCGATCTGGCGTACACGGCTTGCGGACGTCTCGAAGCCTTCTGGGAATTCGGATTGAACCCCTGGGATATGGCTGCCGGAACGCTGCTGGTGGAAGAAGCGGGAGGCAGGGCATCGGGAATGAGAGGCGAGCCGCTCGATCTGCACGGCATCTATCTTGTTGCCGACAACGGCCTGATTCACGAAGAAGTGCTGGGTGTGTTTGACGAAGTTTTCGATGGACGGTACCGGCACGATATGCCCGGCTTGCCGGCCAAGGAGTGGACGCGACGTGGGTAAGAAGGAGTGGACGCGACGTGGCTGAAATGCCTGCTGTTCCCATAACGCTTGAAGGTGCCAGCGTTTTGCACCAGATGTTCCGGTTCGACAGGGCCGCCTGGCATTCGCTCGACAATTGGCACCGTGAACGAATTGTGACTGAGGCTATCAAGGCGCTGGAGCCGATGGAGCAAGGCTCGAAGGACGGCCATTCCAATCAGTCGGGAATCTATTCGCTCGTGGGCCACAAGGGCGACCTGATGTTAGTCCATTTTCGGAATTCGATTGAAGATGTGCACCGGGCTGAGTTGGCCGTGGCGCATCTGGAACTGGCGGGATTTTTAGAAAACACGCACTCGTATCTTTCGGTAGTGGAACTGGGATTGTACGAATCGACGGCTAAAACGTACGGCCAACTTTCCGAGCGTGCGTTGGAACCGCACTCGCCGGAATGGAATGCGGCGGTTAACGAAGTGATTGCGCGCCAGGCTGCCGCAATGGCGACGCGGCTCTACCCGGAGATTCCACCCGCGAAGTACCTGTGCTTTTATCCAATGGACCGAAAACGCGGCGAGGGCGTGAACTGGTACCAGGTTTCGATGGCCGAGCGCCAGCGCATGATGAGCGAGCACGGAATGATCGGCCGGCGGTACGCCGATTCTGTTCGGCAGGTAATCACCGGGTCGATTGGATTCGACGATTGGGAGTGGGGCGTAGACCTGTTCGCGGACGATCCGCTGGTTTTCAAGAAGCTGATCTATGAGATGCGCTTCGATGAAGTGAGTGCGGTCTATGCACTCTTTGGCAGCTTCTACGTGGGGCTGAGAGTTCGCGCTTCCGCCCTCGGCAGCCTACTGGACTGCGAACTGGCCTGAAACGCCGCCGTCATTGGACCAGCGCAACGGAACCGTGACCGCGAGGGAGCGGCCTCCAATGATTTCAACAGATTGGGAATGGTACCCTTAGAATTCGAAAAATGCGCACAGTCGATCTCATTCACCGCAAAAGGGAAGGCGAAGAACTAGCTCCCGAGGAAGTCCGGCATCTTATAGATGGATACACTCGCGGCGAAATCCCCGATTATCAGGCTTCTGCTTTCTTAATGGCGGTGTTTTTCTCCGGGATGACGGACCGGGAAGTCAGCGCTTTGACGGACGCGTTCATAAGTTCCGGATCGACGCTCGACCTTTCTTCGATTCCGGGCGTTAAAGTAGACAAGCATTCGACTGGTGGCGTGGGCGACAAGACCAGCCTGATCGCCTCTCCTATAGCGGCCGCTGCGGGCGTGATTGTACCGATGATCTCGGGGCGTGCACTGGGCCATACAGGCGGTACGCTGGATAAGCTCGAATCCATTCCGGGTTTCCGCACGGAATTGACGGTCGAGGAGTTCAAATCGCAATTGGCGCAGCACGGGCTGGCGTTTATCGGGCAAACGTCCGAAGTCGCTCCCGCTGACGGTAAGTTCTATGCTCTGCGCGATGCCACCGCTACGGTAGAGTCTATTCCACTGATCGCTTCATCGATCATGTCGAAGAAGATCGCAGTCGGTGTGGATGCTTTGGTGCTCGATGTTAAGGTCGGCGCTGGAGCGTTCATGAAGAAGCAAGTGGACGCGCGGCGATTGGCCCAGATGATGGTTGGAATCGGGCGGCGCGTGGACAAGCGCGTGCAGGCTTTGATCACGGACATGAGCCAGCCGTTGGGTTACGCCGTCGGAAACGCGCTTGAGATTATGGAAGTCTCGCAGACCCTGCAGAACGCGGGTCCGGCGGACTTGACGCGGCTTTCCTTGGAACTGGCGGCCCGGATGATTTTCCTGGGCAAGGTGACCAAGACCTTGGAAGAAGCGCGCGAGATGGCGCAAGCGAAATTGTTGGATGGATCGGGCTATCGCAAGTTCAAAGACGTCATCACGGCGCAGGGCGGAAACGCGAAAGTGCTCGACCAATTCGAACTCCTGCCGAACGCAACCGGTGCCCAGGAAATTACCACTGCGCGCGGTGGCTATGTGGCCGGCATTGACGCGGAATTGATTGGACAGGCTTCGGCGATGATTGGCGCAGGCCGCAACTTGAAAGAAGATTCAATCGATCATGCAGTCGGCGTGATTCTGGAAGTGAAGGTTGGTCAGAAGATTGAGCCGGACAGCATTCTTTGCCGCCTCTACTACACCAGCGACGAACATCTGAGCGAAGCGGCCGATCTGGTCGAAGACGCGTTCCGCATCGGTCAGCATCCTGTCGAAGAACGCGACCTCATCCTCGAAGTCGTCAGCTGAATAAGACGCGATTTATAAATGGCGAGATTTGACGGCGTCGTCGGAATTCTCGCCATTCTTGCCAGCGCCTGGTTGTTCTCGACGAACCGCGCGGCCATTCAGAGACGCGTGATCGTATGGGGCGTGCTGCTCCAGTTCAGCTTTGCCTTTCTGGTTCTAAAAACGGATTTCGGCAAGGTGTTCTATGGCGTGAGTCAATTTGTAAACGCGCTGCTGAATTACACGGCGGCCGGGTCCTCGTTTGTCTTCGGAGACAAGCTGGGCGTCAAGAGCGACCAGTTCGGAGTCGTTTTCGCGTTCCAGGTGCTGCCGATCGTCATCTTCATTTCCTCCCTGTTCGCGATTCTGTATTACCTGGGCGTGATGCAGGTTTTTGTGAAGACCATGGCGGTTGTGATGCAGCGCTTCATGGGCACGAGCGGAGCGGAATCGACCTGCGTCGCGGCAAGTATCGTGATGGGCCAGACGGAAGCCCCGTTGACGATACGGCCCTTTCTTGAGGACATGACGCAATCGGAACTCTTCACGATTATGACCAGCGGCATGGCGCATGTTTCGGGCGCCGTGATGGCGGCTTACGTCGCGATTGCGGGTGTGTCGATCATGCATCTGTTGACGGCGGTAGTGATGACAGCCCCGGCGACGTTGATGTTGGCGAAAATGTTCGTGCCGGAAACAGGCCAACCGCTAACGGCTGGAACGGTCAAAGTCGAGATCGAAAAGCCCGGTGTGAATCTGATCGATGCGGCGGCGCGGGGTGCGGGCGATGGACTGAATCTGGCGCTGAATATCGCAGGAATGCTGATTGCGTTTCTCGCCCTAATCGCACTTGTGAATGGCGGACTCGGACTCGTGCATAGCTACGTGCATTGGATACCCGGATCGCTGCAACAGATCTTGGCGATCTTGTTTGCGCCGATTGCCTGGATGCTGGGAGTAAGTTGGAACGACTGCGCGAGTATCGGCAATCTGTTGGGAACGCGCATGGTGCTCAACGAGTTTGTCGCGTTCCTGGATTTGGGTAAGATCAAGCCGCTGCTTCAGCAGCGTTCGTTTGTGATTGCCACGTTCGCCCTTTGTGGGTTTGCGAATTTCAGTTCCATCGCAATTCAGATCGGCGGCATTGGCGCACTCGCGCCATCGCGCAAATCCGATCTAGCCCGGCTCGGTGTGAAAGCGATGATCGTGGGCACGCTCGCCAACTTTATGTCGGCTTGTATCGCGGGCATTTTGCTGTAGCGACTGTCAGGAAGCAGCCGAAAAATGCTGTTCTATTTGCGCCCAAACACCCCGCCGGAGTAGCGGTTGAAGTTCTCAATGCCCGCAAAGGTCCGCGTATCCATCCGGTCGATATAGACCGTCCCGTGCAGATGATCGATCTCATGCTGCAGGATGCGGGCATACCAGCCGCAAGCCTTGATCGTGCGTGGCCGGGCATTTTGGTCGAGGCAATGCACGGTGACGCGGCGAGCGCGAGCTACCCTGGCGGTGAATCCGGCGAGACTTAAGCACCCTTCGTAGAAGGTGACGGACTCGCCTTCTTCCAGCGTGATCTTCGGATTTATGACGACGTGGAAAGGTACCGGCGTGCGCTCCCGTTCCTTCAGTACTTCGGGGGGCGCCTTTTCGGTGTACTCGGGCTTGTCTTCGATAACGGCGAGTTGCAAAGCCATTCCAACCTGAGGAGCGGCCAGACCCACGCCCGGGGCGTCGCGCATGGTTTCGCGCATCCATTCAATCAGTTGCTGGATATCGGCGCTTCGGATCTCGCGCGGCGTTAATTCGCGAGCTTGTTCGCGCAGAACTGGCTCGCCGACTTGAATGATTTTCAGACGCATCGCAGTAAGTAGGATTTACAGTAAAGAGTAGCGCGGACTGTGAGTACTGGGTCCAAAATAGCGCGTACAGTTGGGCCGCGGGCGCAGTCTAATCCCATTACCCAAGTTCCCGGAGATCATAATGAGCGAATCGACGATTACGGAAGTCATTGACGCAAGTCAGGTCCTGGCAGCTTTGATGGCCTTCAAGAAGGGCGATTTCTCCGTCCGGCTGCCCGTAAACCAGATCGGTCTCGCCGGTAAGATCACCGACACGCTCAACGACATCTTCGAACTGAACGAGAACATGGCCGCGGAACTCGCCCGTATCAGCACGGCGGTGGGAAAAGAGGGCCGGATCAGTCAAAGAGCGTCGCTTGCCGCCGCTTCGGGAAGTTGGGGAGCGTCAGTCAATTCCGTAAACAGTTTGATCTCCGATCTTGTTCAACCATCGACTGAAATCGCACGCGTGATCGGCGCCGTGGCGGAAGGCGACCTTTCTCAAAAGATGTCCCTCGAAGTAGAGGGACGGCCGCTTCAGGGTGAGTTTGTCAGGACGGCGCGCGTTGTGAACACGATGGTCGATCAGCTTAACTCGTTTGCCTCGGAAGTAACGCGCGTGGCTCGAGAAGTCGGAACGGAAGGAAAACTCGGCGGTCAGGCGGTTGTTACGGGCGTAGCGGGCACCTGGAAAGATCTGACGGATTCCGTCAATTCCATGGCGTCCAACCTGACCAATCAGGTCCGCAACATTGCCGAGGTCACAACGGCTGTCGCGAAGGGCGATCTTTCGCGCAAGATCACAGTCAACGTGCAGGGCGAAATCCTTGAACTGAAGAACACGATCAACACGATGGTCGATCAGCTCAGCTCGTTTGCTTCCGAAGTAACACGCGTGGCGCGGGAAGTCGGAACGGAAGGTAAACTCGGCGGTCAAGCGGTTGTTACAGGCGTAGCAGGCACTTGGAAAGATCTGACGGACTCCGTGAATTCGATGGCGTCGAATCTCACCGCTCAAGTACGCAACATCGCAGAGGTAACAACCGCCGTCGCAACCGGAGATTTATCGCGGAAAATCACTGTCAACGTGCAGGGCGAGATTCTCGAACTGAAGAACACGATCAACACGATGGTGGATCAGCTCAGTTCCTTTGCTTCGGAAGTGACTCGCGTGGCCCGCGAGGTGGGGACCGACGGAAAACTAGGCGGTCAGGCTGAGGTGCGCGGCGTAGCCGGGACCTGGAAAGATTTGACGGATTCGGTGAACCTGATGGCCGGAAATCTGACCGGACAAGTGCGCAACATCGCGGAAGTGACGACAGCTGTTGCGCGAGGCGATCTCTCCCGCAAAATCACGGTGAACGTGCAGGGTGAAATTCTCGAATTGAAAGACACGATCAACACGATGGTCGATCAACTCAGTTCGTTTGCCTCGGAGGTGACTCGTGTTGCTCGCGAGGTGGGGACGGAAGGCAAACTCGGTGGCAATGCCGTCGTGAAGGGCGTTGGCGGCGTCTGGAAGGATCTGACGGATTCGGTCAACTCCATGGGCGGCAACCTGACGGCTCAGGTGCGCAATATCGCTGAGGTTACGACCGCTGTGGCACTGGGAGATCTGTCGCGCAAGATCACGGTCGATGTGCGTGGCGAGATTCTTGAGCTGAAGAACACCATCAACACGATGGTTGACCAGCTTAGCTCGTTTGCTTCGGAAGTGACACGTGTCGCTCGCGAGGTGGGGACGGAGGGCAAGCTCGGCGGCAATGCCGTCGTCAAAGGTATTGGCGGTGTCTGGAAGGATCTCACGGACTCGGTTAACTCCATGGGCGGCAACCTTACCGCTCAGGTTCGCAACATCGCCGAGGTAACGACTGCGGTAGCCAATGGCGACCTCTCGCGCAAAATCACGGTTGACGTGCGCGGCGAAATTCTGGAGCTTAAGAACACCATCAACACGATGGTCGATCAGTTAAACGCGTTCGCATCCGAAGTGACGCGTGTAGCGCGTGAGGTCGGCACCGAAGGCGAGTTGGGCGGCCAGGCACAGGTGAAAGGCGTTGGCGGCGTCTGGAAAGATCTGACGGATTCGGTCAATTCCATGGCCGGGAATTTGACGGCCCAGGTGCGCAACATCGCCGAAGTGACAACAGCGGTCGCGAACGGCGATCTCTCTCGCAAAATCACCGTCGATGTGCGCGGCGAAATCTTGGAACTCAAGAACACGATCAACACCATGGTCGATCAGTTAAGCTCCTTCGCTTCGGAGGTGACACGTGTCGCCCGTGAGGTGGGAACGGAGGGGAAACTGGGTGGACAGGCCGACGTAAAGGGTGTTGGCGGTGTGTGGAAGGATCTGACGGATTCGGTGAATTCGATGGCTTCGAACCTGACCAATCAGGTGCGAAACATTGCCGAAGTAACCACTGCGGTGGCGCGAGGAGATCTCTCGCGCACCATCACGGTGGAGGTCCGCGGCGAAATTCTGGAGCTGAAGAACACCATCAACACCATGGTTGATCAGCTCAGTTCGTTCGCCTCCGAAGTGACGCGTGTCGCTCGCGAGGTGGGCACGGAAGGCAAGCTGGGCGGTCAAGCGGACGTGAAGGGCGTGGCCGGTACGTGGCGCGACCTTACTGAATCCGTGAACTCGATGGCAGGCAACTTGACCGCGCAAGTCCGCAACATTGCCGAGGTCACAACAGCCGTCGCGAAGGGCGATCTGTCGCGCAAAATCACCGTCGATGTGCGCGGCGAAATTCTAGAGCTGAAGATCACCATCAACACGATGGTCGATCAGCTCAACGCCTTCGCGTCGGAGGTGACGCGCGTAGCCCGCGAGGTAGGAACCGAAGGACGGCTGGGCGGCCAAGCCGACGTGCGCGGCGTCACGGGAACGTGGCGGGATCTTACGGAATCCGTGAACTTCATGGCATCGAATCTGACGAATCAGGTTCGCAACATAGCCGAGGTCACGACCGCCGTTGCCAAGGGAGACCTGTCGCGCAAAATCACTGTGGATGCGCGCGGCGAAATTCTGGAGCTGAAGAACACCATCACGACCATGGTGGATCAACTGAGTTCGTTCGCTTCGGAAGTGACGCGCGTCGCCCGCGAGGTCGGTACGGAAGGTAAGCTCGGCGGACAAGCCGACGTGCGGGGTGTGGCGGGTACGTGGAAGGATCTGACGGATTCGGTCAACTCCATGGCCTCAAACCTGACCAACCAGGTTCGCAACATCGCCGGCGTGACAACGGCTGTTGCGAAAGGCGACCTCACTACCAAGATCACTGTCGATGCGCGCGGCGAAATTCTGGAATTGAAGAA
>JALYVD010000255.1 GCA_030853405.1 Acidobacteriota bacterium
TACCTGCGCCACTGGTTTTACTGACGACTACAACGCTGACTGAATTCTCCACCCCAAACACCTCGTCCATCAATGCCCGGACTCGATGCACATTTTCGTCTCCGATCTGGACGAAGATGGAGCCTGAGTCGGTCAGCAAGTCCCTTGCGACAGTAAGTCGATCTCGTAAGTAAGTCAGATACGAGTGAATGCCATCACGCCAAGTATCCCGGAACGCCTTCACTTGCTCAGGCTCGCGAGTGATGTGCCCGGCATTCCCGTCCTTAACGTCCCGGCTGGTAGTTGACCACTGGAAATTCGAGTTGAACTTGATCCCATAAGGCGGATCGATGTAGATGCACTGAACCTTGCCCCGCAATCCCTCCCGCTCTGCCAACGACGCCATCACCTGCAAGCTGTCACCCAGGATCATGCGGTTGGTCCAGTTCGCATCGTGCTGATAGAACTCCGTCCGGGCGGCTTCGTTCGGGAGCCCATTGAAGTCCGCAAACAACCCGTACTGATCATCTGCGGCCTGCTGATCGCTCTCCGTGCGGCGCAGCAGATCGTCGATCAACACCTTGGGATGAATCTCTTCTCCTGAATATAAAGTGGAGGAGCCTGCACCACCAAGTCGGACCAGTCCTGCTGATCTTTCCCACGCCAAACAAGCTGCGGGTCCAGGTCGCGGTTGCGCTGTTCCTTTTCCTGCTCCAGTCCGCTCACGTTGCGCTGATATGTGACCTTGACTGGGTTCAACTCCTCCGGTTGCATGACAGACTGAAACTCAGCCGTGGGAATGTTCCTGCGCGAGGCTTCCTCGTGCGTGAGCGTGACGATGTCCTTCTTAGGCAAGGGCCACCACCGGAGCTGCTTGTTCCAATTTCTTATTGAACTCGGCTTCCACTCTGGCGCTGAAGTCCGACTCGATCTTGTGCACTTCCGTCAATTCCAGGAACCCCCACCTGCCATACGTGCCAAGATGGTTTACACCCTTCACCCAATACGTATCCATCGTGCTCTTTTTGTCCTTTGCGTCTTCGCGCCGGTAACCCTTGATCTCGACAACCAAGCGCAACAGGTCCTTTTCGCCGTGCCCGTCCTCCACCAGCACAATAAAGTCCGGCAGATACCGTCGGGCTTCTCGCCCGCAGCGGTAGGGCACTTCAAAATTAAGCCCGTGGTTTTTCACGTAAGCTCTGACGCGGGGATGCGATTCCGCCACGCGGCAGAACTCGGTTTCCCAGTCGCTGTCGAAAATGACCCAGTTCACATGGCAGCGCCGCGAGTCCGTCTTCCACCGCTCTGCGCGCGAAGTATTGAAACGGACGAAACGGCTGGAGCCGCTCGGGTTGTATGGATCGAGCACCGCGCGGACCTGGCGTTTCCCTTGCTCCACCTCGGCTCGGGTGATGGCCGCGACAATGCGTTGACACGCCATCTCCGCAATGGCCGGATATAAAAGCTGCGCCTCGTTCGTGCCGCCCTTGCATTCCAGATGGCTGTCCATCCACTCCTTTGCAATGTGTTTCAGCTGGCCGAACAGGTATAGCTTAGGCTGCTCGTCGTTATCACGGAAGTGCTTGAAGATAAGCTGCTGGGTCAGGTGATAAAGGATGCTGGAGCGGCGCATATCCTTCAGGTGATCCAGCGTCAGCTTAATCCCTTCACCAATAATTCCTTCCACGTTTGTTATGGATGGCCCAATCAGGTCGGGCGTTAGCTCTAAAGTGGAATCGCGATTGAATGCCGCCTCGATCCGCTCTTCGGGCAACTCAAACAGGTAACCGCCGACGCGGGGGAACCGGATTTCGAGATGATCGCGTTCCGGCGATACCGCTTCCACGCGGATGGTGTCGCGCGGAGGCTGCGGGGGAGCAATCACCGGCTTCGCTGTGAAATCAAACGGAATGCCGAGGATATCGGCGTACTCCACGTTGAACAAGCCTTCCTCGTTTGGCTCATACGATTGCCGCCTCAGCGCTCGTCCAATGACCTGTTCACACAAAAGCTGGGTGCCGAAAGCACGAACGCCCAACACATGTGTAACCGTGTTTGCGTCCCAGCCTTCGGTCAGCATCGAGACCGAGACTACGCAGCGGACGGATTCACCCAAGCGACCGGTTTTCCCTACCGTATTCATGACTTCGCGGAGGATTTCGCTATCGGAAATGTCTTCGGCCCGGAGTTGTCCGCCAGAGCGGGCGACCTTCTCACGCCGGAAGCGTTCGATCTCGTCGGACGCGGCGCTACGGAAATTGTCATCCAGCGCCTCCCCAGATTCAAGCTGTTCGCTATCGATCAGGAGCGTGCGCGGCCGGGGGATTGGCTCACCATTATCATCGAAGTTCCGAAACAACGGCAGATGCCCGTTCTGAAATCCGGCCGAGCCATCTTCGTAGGTGGGACGGAAGCCTGAGACATAGTCGTAGACCAGCTTTGAAGCTGAGGTATTGTTGCAAACGATGATGAAGCAGGGCGGAACGGCAATCTGCTTTTCTTCCCATACACGGAACGTTTTATCGTAGTGTCCGTAAAGAGCGTCGAGCGCCGTCTGAAGCAGAGTCGGGATCTTGGCCAGTTGCAGATTTCCCGCCTTGCCCCGGCCCTTTTTCGGCATTTCCGACCGAATGTTGTCCCAGAGGTTGCGAAACTTTGGCACGTCGCCGCCCGCGATGTTGTCCGAAACAGGCACGCGCGGAAGCTTCACGATCCCGGACTCAATGGCGTCCATGAGCGAGAAGTCGCAGGCGGTCCAGTGGAACAGAGTGCCTTCCTTGTACCCGGAACCTCGCAAGAAAAACGGCGTGGCGGAAAGATCCATAACTCGCGAGGTACCCATCACGCGGTTGACTGCTTCCAGACCGGAGATCCAGAGGCGGGCGGCCTCGTTGTTTCGCTTTGCCTCTTCTTTGTCTTCGCCCTTTAGGTCCTCTTCCTCAAGGCCGTCTGGCTTGTGGCGATAGCAATGGTGGGCCTCATCATTTATGACCATGATGCGCTTTAGGTTCATCAGCCCCGGCATCACCCGCTGGATCATCTGGCCTTCCGTTTCGAGGGTGGACAGGGGATTGCCGCGGCCTTGCAAAAGTGATCGGGTTCCTTTGGCCAAATCCATGCGTTCGCGCAGCTTGAATGCGTGGTAGTTGGTGATGACGATACTGGCTCGGGCGAGGTCGGCCACCATATCCGCCGGAACCATCTCACGGTGGATATAGTAGCTGTCGAGGTCATTGGGCAATAGGACGTTCAGCCGATCCTTGATGGTCAAGCCAGGCGCGACAATCAGAAAACCGCGCGTGAAGTTCTTGCTTCCAGGACTGCGAACAGCATTGACGGTCTGCCATGCGATCAGCATCGCCATCACGGTTGTCTTTCCGGCGCCTGTGGCGAGCTTCAATGCAATGCGGAACAGGTCGGGGTTACTGTTTCGGCTAGCCCGCTCGATGTCTCCGACCAATTTTTTCGTGGCCAGTGTGGCGTGTGGCGCAACCTCCGTCAACCAGATCGCCGTTTCGGCGGCCTCCACCTGGCAAAAGAATGGACGTATGTGGCTGAACGGGTGATGCCGCCAGTGCTTCAGGAGCCGTGCCGTTTCAGGAGTGACGCCCCAGGCGGATTCCGGCAGCCTCCGCCATTGGTCTACGTGGTAGCGAACCTCACTGATTCGTGATGCCGTTTCTTCGTACTGCTGCGCCTCGCTGGAGAGCCCCAGCCCTTCATCAAAGCCCAGCGCTCGCTGCTCCTTCTTCTGCTTTCTTGGCTTCGGAATGGGCGTGACGTACTTCGCTTTCCGGCGCTCTTCCAAAACGCGCTGTGTGGGTTGTCCCTGTTCATCGAGTTCCCAATGGCGGCTGGGGTACTTGTAGGGCGAGTTAAGGATCGGTTGATCGAAGAAAGGATTACTCACTACGTTCCTCGCTGCGGCGGTTCGAGGCGAACTCCGGCGATGCTGTTACGGCTTTGGCTCAAGATATCATTTCGGTCCAGATATCGACGGCGCCAGAGACGAGCAGCGAATTAAAACGGAGAGAACGCCGTGTTTTCGGGGATTGGGTCTCCCCCAGACGGATGCGCACGATAAGCAACATCGAGACTTACGGATGCGAAGCCGTCCAGGGTCAAGCGGTCCGGTGCGGGCCTGGATTACCGGGACAGCCGCTGAGCAGTTATTTTCCCGCCGGAAGATCCATTCGGTAAAGTGGGCCTAAGTATGATATGTCCTAATTGCGGCTTAGCCAATCTAGAGAATGCAAGATTCTGCTCAAACTGCGGTACGCCTTTCGGCGGCAACCCGGTTCGACCGCCCGATTCGTACCAGGGTCAATCTGCTTTTGGCCAGGGCCCGATCACCAGCAGGAATTCCCTCGCGAAGAATGTTGGGATGGGCTGTTTGATCGCTGTATTAATATTCCTGTTCCTGGGTCTTTCTTGCACGAGGGCGTGCTTCAGACATGGGCGCATGTACTCGCATCACCGATACTACTGAGGTGCTTCCCAAACCGCTGATCAACGTCATGCCAGTAAGCCCCAATTAAATGTGATCCGGCGGAATTTTGAATAGTGAGTTAAACCGGAGTTAAACCAACTTCAGCTTAGCCGTGAATTGATTTGGCAGCGGCTGCAATTACGCCAGCCCAGATAAAAAGAGACGGCAGAATTCCGACCCAAAAAGGTTTGATAAATAGTGTCATACACAACAAAAGTAGGCAGGGGGTGGTATTACTCTCAGACAAATCCGCGTTTATGGAACAATCAGCAGTCAGCCGTCGCGTAATGGCGATCTGGAAACGCGCAGCAGCAAGCATTTTGCCGTTTTTTCAGCATCTCCATAAGGTTTCCGCACCCTCCTGACGATTAAAGACCAGGAGCCACAATGCCCAAACTCGTCAGGCGTTCGCCAGACCTTATTCCCACCGCTGAACCAGAACCAGAACCCGTTGTTTCCCCGCGTGAGCGCAAGCTCCGGCGAACCCTCTTGGTGGTTCTGTCCATCAACGTCGCAGTGGCCTCAGGCGCGCTCGCTTTTTGCTTGCTTCTACGCGTTGGATAAAAAATAGGGCTGCGCCACATGGACGCAGCCCTTGGTTAGAAGTTCGGACGTTAGAGCCCCATTTCATAGGAGCTTCTTGATTTTGGTCTAACCGTGCTCTGCATTCCATACCCCTGTGGGATGTAGTACTCCCAGAACGAGCGCTCAAAACCTTCTGAAAGCTAAGGAATCGTGATATAAACATCTCGTGATGTTCAGACCGGCTGTTGCCATGGCGTTATCCATCGTACTTTCCTGTAGTCTTGCAACGAGTGACGCTTTTTCCCAAGTCTCAGAAGGCTCACCTCAAACGGCACTCGGGAATCAAGTCAAGGCCCAGATAGACTCAACAGCAATCGGAACGTATCTTGCTATCCGGCTTACTACCGGGCGCAAGATACGCGGATACCTAACCGAAATTCAGCCAGCCGGCTTCACCGTGAGAGCCCGCGACAAGGTCGCCGGGGTAGAGACTCGGACCAAATTCGACGCGGTGCAGTCCGTGAAAGAGGTGAAGCCGACGCATACGCCGGCCGCAGCTTGGATCGTGGCTGGAG
>JALYVD010000261.1 GCA_030853405.1 Acidobacteriota bacterium
GAGTTGCTTCCCAGCAGCGCTCTATCCTCCGCTCAGGTCTTCAAAGCGTATCCCAAAATCGCGGCGCTGGAAAACCGGACATTTCATTTGTTAATTAAACCGGACATCTTGACTTGTTACCAACAAGTTTACTCCGGCGGTTTACGCCTTCTCTTAGTGACATGACCCGTGACATGACTCAACCAGTCAATTGGGTCCAAGAAAGGGAAGTATATGAAATCAAGATCGTCGATGCGAATTATCGCTGTCGCTTTAGGTGCTGCGGTTACCGTCTGCGCCCAGAACAACACACAGGAATCACACAAACATGTCCGTTTCTCACGTTACGTACTCACAGATCTCGGCACTTTGGGCGGGACGGCGAGCTCGGCTTTTGGCATCAACAACAAAGGCCATGTGTCTGCCCAAGGCAGCTTGCCCGGCAATAGCAATGAACATGGGTTCCTTTACAGGAACGGCAAGAAGACGGATCTCGGCACGTTAGGCCTACCCGGGCTAAACAGCACGGCCGGGATGATTAACGATCGAGACGAGGTGGCCATGATTGCTGAAACAACCGCGATAGATCCCTTCCAGGAGAATTTTTGCGGTTTCTTTACTGCTAATAGCTGTGTCGGAGCAGTGTGGAAGCGCGGCGAACTGACGCCCCTTCCAACTCTGGGCGGCAATAACGGCTTCGCTACTGGCGTGAATAACCGAGGTGAGTTAGTCGGCTACGTCGAAAACAGCACTCAGGATCCGACTTGCCCGACGCCGCAAACGCTGGATTTTGAAGCGGTGACCTGGGGACCGGACGGTGAGATCCATGAACTTCCGCCTCTTAAGGGCGACACCGTCGGGTTTGCTCTTGGCATGAATAATCAGGGCGACGTGGCGGGCGGCTCCGGCACTTGCGCGAACACGCCGCTCTTCCCACTACTTGGCGGCCCCCACGCTATTCTCTGGCACAACGGTGTCCCGCGCGACCTCGGTAGCTTAGGAGGGGCGCTCATCAGCGTTGCTGCCGGTGTGAACGACCGTCGGGAAGTGGCTGGCGGATCTTATCTTTCGGACGAGAAAACGCTTCATAGCTTTTTCTGGACCGAGCATGGAGGCTTGGAAGATATGGGTACGGTGGGAACGGACCTCGCTAGTTTCGCCACGGCGATCAATGAACGCGGGCAGGTGGTCGGCGCATCTTGTGATGTGAACCCGGTTACGGCGCAAGCACCCCCGAACTGCCGGGCGTACTTGTGGGAGGACGGGAAGATGGTGGACCTGAACACGCTTGTACCAGCGGATTCGTCCTTGTATCTGCTCTTTGCTTACCAGATTAATGGAACTGGCGATATCGTCGGCCAGGCATGTGTGACTGCAAACGGCGAGTGTACCGCTGAACTGCACGCGTTCGTCGCGGCGGCCCGCGATACCGGACGTGATTATGACCTCGAGCAGGAAGGCGCGGAAGCGGACGATATAACCGAACGGGCCAGGCCCTTCATACCGGGAAACGCCCGCAAACTGATTCGGCGGCAAATGGGAGCGTATCAGATTAGCTCTCCTGAGTAGAAGCAAAGCCGCTGAGAAATGCATGAACCGCAACCGTCGGCGCGCTGCCTCGACGGTTGCGCTCTTCTAGAAGTCCTGAGCCACTTCGACTATCGTGGCCAAAGCCGCCTGATACCAATCTTAAGCACAGGAACGATGTAAACTTTTTTCAGCACACTGCGGACAGGACAACTTACGACGCCTTACGGAGGCTGCTAGAATCACTTCCGCCCTATGGCAAAGCGCAAGATCGAAGACGAGCTGGAACAACTTAGCTCGCTACGTAAAACCGACCTTAGCGAGAGCAGCGTTGACGCCCTGCGAAAGGCTTTGCGCGATCCAGTTAACGTGATTGTGGCGCGGGCTGCCAAGATCGGCGGAGAGTTGAGCGTCCGCCCGTTGATTCCGGATATGCTTCTTGCCTTTGATCGTCTGTTTCAAGATCCGGTCAAGCGGGACCCACAGTGCTGGGGCAAGAACATGCTTTCGAAAGCTCTCAAAGATCTGGGTCATGCAGAAGCCGGTACATTTCTGCGCGGCTTACGCCATGTGCAAATGGAGCCAGTGTGGGAGGGGAATGTGGACACTGCGGCCAATTTGCGAGGCACTTGCGCGCTGGCCCTCACTCAATGCACAAATATTCCTGTGCGAGAAATTCATACGCACCTTGTAGATATTCTCGCCGACCGCTCAGCCCCCGTGCGGGTAGATGCCGCGCGCGCTCTTGCGGAATTGGGCACACCCGAAGCGATATTGCTTCTGCGACTGAAAGCCCGTGTAGGCGACGAAGAACCGTCCGTAACAGGCGCGATCCTTGAGTATCTGTTGCGCCTTGAAGAGGACCGGGCCGTAGATTTCGCCGGGACATTTCTCGATTCCGTAGAAGATCAGGTGCGAGAGGAAGCTGCACTGGCGTTGGGAGCTTCACGGTCGGAAGCGGCGATCACTTACTTGCAGGAGCGATTGAGAAAATGCCAGAATCCGGGTCTGCGGGAAATTTTAATTCGCGGCCTTGGCGCGTCGCGGCTGGACTCTGCCCTAAGCTGCCTCATTCAGATCGTGCACACCGGAAAGGCTCGTGAGGCTCTCTGGTCTTTACAGGCCCTCGAAGCACACCGCGAGTCGATGAAGATTCACGACGAGATCGAACAAGCCTTAGGTACAGGCGCGAAGAGGACCTGCTGACCTACTTCGCCGAGCATTTTCCCCGGCCTAAAGAACCTCCGAATGACTCGCCTTGCTAGGATGACTAGAAAGACAACATCGGGACGGCGTTCCCACCCCTGCGCTCAATCGGTACTCTGAACCGCAGCCCGTCGGTAACTTTTCATGATTCGACCCTATCGCGGAGTAATGCCCCGCATTGCAGATTCTGCCTATATTGATCCCAGTGCGCAAGTGATCGGCGACGTTGTGGTTGGCGAGCGTTCGAGCGTCTGGCCCAACGTAACCATTCGCGGCGATGTCAATTTTATCCACGTCGGCAACGAGACCAGCATTCAGGACAACACAGTGCTGCACGTGGATCATCGAACTTATCCGTGCGTTATTGGCGATCGTGTAACGGTGGGTCACTCCGCCGTCTTGCATGGTTGCGAAGTGGGGGAGCGCGCTCTTATTGGAATTGGGGCCGTCGTTCTGAATGGAGCAAAGATAGGCCCTGATGCGATCGTCGCGGCAGGCGCGCTGGTGCCGGAAGGCATGGAAGTTCCACCGGGCGTCGTGGTGATGGGAACTCCCGCCAAAATTCGGCGCGAAGTGACTGAGGAGGAACGCAAGCACTTCGAGGAAAATTGCGACTGGTACGTGACGCTCGGAAGAGAATATAAGGAAGCGCAGAATTGATCCACAGCGTTAAAGGCACGCGCGACATTTTGCCGCCAGCAAGCGCGGTTTGGAATCAGGTTGAGACGGCTGCGAGGCGAATCCTGCACCGGTTCAACTATCAGGAAATTCGCACGCCTATTCTCGAAGAAACCGCTCTCTTCGCACGCTCGGGCGGTGAAGAAACCGATATTGTCAGCAAAGAAATGTATACGTTCGAGGACCGTGACGGCAGTTCGCTAACCATGCGGCCCGAGAACACCGCTTCCGTGATTCGCGCCTATATTGAACA
>JALYVD010000279.1 GCA_030853405.1 Acidobacteriota bacterium
GCGTGAGGAAGCTGCGAAGCTTGCTCTTACGGAGCGAATCGATGGCGATCTTGGCCGATTCCCAGAACGAGGCGCTAGAAGAAGTCATTTAATGAACGGGTCGCCTTTATCTATACGGTAATTTCGAGCGAGTGGTTCCATCGTTTGGAAGAATGCTGCATCCAATAGAGTAGATGGAGATTGATGCCAAGCTGAGCATACTTGCCGATGCCGCAAAATATGATGCCTCTTGCGCCAGCAGCGGCTCGAAACGAGCGCGCGCGGAAGGCGGCTTGGGAAACACAACTGGCGTCGGCATTTGTCATAGTTATACGCCTGATGGCCGCTGCGTTTCCCTCCTCAAGCTACTCCTAACCAACTATTGCATTTACGACTGCAGCTACTGCGTCAACCGAATTGGCAGCGACACCGAACGGGCTCGCTTCACTCCGGAAGAAGTGGCTTTCCTCACCGTCGAGTTCTACAAACGTAACTACATCGAGGGACTCTTCCTGAGTTCAGGGATTATTCAGAGCCCGGATTACACGATGGAACAGCTGATCCGGGTGGCGCAACTTCTGCGTGTCGAACACAAGTTCGGTGGGTACATTCATCTAAAAGCCGTCCCGGGCGCATCGGAAGAATTGCTGCTCGAAGCGGGCCGATTGGCCGACCGCATCAGCGCCAATATTGAATTGGCGCGCGACCAGGATCTCGCCCAGCTTGCCCCGGCAAAAACTCACTCCGTAATCCAACTTTCCATGCAACAGATCGCAAACGGAATCCTGGAAGCGAAGGACAAAACGACGAGGAGCGGCAAGACTCCGCGGTTTGCGCCGGCAGGCCAGAGCACCCAATTCATCGTAGGGGCGACAGCGGCTCCTGATTCCGTTCTGCTTCAAAAATCCGCCGAACTCTACAAGAGCTATGGACTGCGTCGCGCCTACTACTCCGCGTTCAGCCCCATTCCGCACGCGGACCCGACTCTGCCCCTGAAGAAAATTCCGCTCGTCCGAGAGCACCGCCTTTATCAAGCCGATTGGCTTATGCGCTTCTACGGCTTTTCCGCCGATGAACTCACAACCGAAGAGGATCGCAATCTGCCGCTTGACAAAGATCCGAAGCTCGGTTGGGCGCTGCGGCATCGCGCGTTCTTTCCCATCGATGTAAACAAGGCCGGAAAGGCTGCGCTGCTCCGGGTGCCAGGATTCGGCGTACGGAACGTAAAGCGCATTCTGCAGATTCGCCGCTACCGGGCGCTCACGCTGGCAGATTTGGCGAAATTGAGAGTTCCGGTCAATCGCAGCCGGTTCTTTATCGTGGCCGCGGATCACAATCCAGCGGCGCAGCAAATCGATACGCAGCAGCTTCCAAAGAGAGTCGAACAGCTGTCCCTTTTCGAAACGGCAGAGACAGCGAGAACGGGCGAACTTTGAACTTTGCAAGCTGGCGCGAAGAAGCAAAACGGCTTCTCGCGGCGAATGTGCCTCCAGACCAAGCGTACTGGGGTGGCGCGTCTCTCTTCGACATTCAGAGGCCCGAACCATCTGCAAACTCGCTGACGGTCCCAAAGGATTTCCTTTCCCTCGCAAAGATTGTGGCCCTGCATCACGATGAAAACCGCTGGCCACTGCTCTATCGCGTACTGTACCGGCTCACACACGGCGAGCGGCACCTGCTGAAGATCGATATCGACGACGATGTTCGCTCGCTCGAGCTGATGAACAAGGCCGTGAAACGGGACATGCACAAGATGACCGCGTTTGTGCGCTTCCGGCGCGTGGAAGGTTCCGATCCGGAACAGTTTATCGCCTGGTACGTGCCTGACCACCACATTGTCGAAGCGATAGCGCCTTGGTTCACGCGCCGATTCGGAAGCATGAACTGGGCGATCCTCACACCCGATCGCAGCGCCTATTGGGATTGCGAGAAGCTCACTTTTGGACCCGGGGTCCCCAGATCCGCCGCGCCGAACGGCGATGCGCTCGAAGACCTTTGGAAAAATTATTACGCCTCCATTTTCAACCCAGCCCGCGTGAAGCTGAAGGCCATGAGAGCCGAAATGCCCGTACGGCACTGGGCCACTTTACCCGAAGCGCAGATCATCCCGAAACTTCTTTCAGAGGCCGGCAGTCGAGTACTTCAGATGGCCAGCAATCAAAAGACATCAGCGGCGGAATGGGTTCCAGCCTCACACGATTTGAAAACTCTTCAATCGGCTGCGCCTAGCTGTCGAGGATGCGAACTTTATGCACGCGCTACCCAGGTCGTGTTTGGCGAAGGGCCGCAGGACGCGAAAGTAGTCATGGTCGGAGAGCAACCGGGCGACGAAGAAGATCAGCGCGGTCATCCCTTTATCGGCCCGGCCGGACGCCTGCTGGGCAAAGCCATGCACGAGGCGGGACTCGATCGCGAAAAAATCTACGTCACCAACGCCGTTAAGCACTTCAAGTGGGTCGAGCGCGGCAAGAGGCGCATTCACGCTAAACCGAACGGCACGGAGATTTCAGCCTGCAGACCCTGGCTCGAAGCCGAACTTGCCACCATTGAGCCGGAACTGGTGGTTTGCCTCGGCGCAACGGCCGCGCAATCTCTGATGGGCCGCGACTTCCGAATCACTACGGAACGCGGCATTTTCTTTCCACACCGCTGGGCCAAACAACTGGTTGCCACGATTCACCCCTCAGCCATTCTCCGGATGCCGGACAGGTACGAAGAAGAGTATGGTCTTTTTATGCGCGATCTGAAGCTGATTGCGGACAAAGTCCACGAACTCAGTTAAGTCCGGCCTTCCAACGCTCAATCAGCAGAAGTTGCTTCTGCACCTGTTCGCGCTCAGGCGCGTTCGGCTCCAATCTTAGATAAGCCTCCAAATCCGATTTCGCCGCCCTATGATTCATCTGCCGAAGATGAATCAAGCCCCGGTGCCGGTACTCTTCCGCGTACTCGGGCATCGCCTCAATGAGCAGATCAAGCACCTGACGCGCTTTATCAAAAGCCTGGCCGCGCAAGTAGATCGCTTTCAAGTTGCTCAACATCCGCACGAGAATCTGCCGTTTGTGGACGGGCGCGAGCACGGCGGGATTCGCGCGCAGATCAACTCCCGATGTCTCTTTCGCGAGCGCGGAGCAATCGGCAAAGGACAGAAGCCGCCCGGCATGGAACGGGTCTATCCAGTAACACGAGTTGCCATCGTCGTAAGCCACGATAAAGTGGCCTGGCAGCCCCACGCCATAGATGGGCCGCCCCAGTCTTCGGGCAACCTCGATATAGATCACCGACAGCGTGATTGGAATTCCGACGCGACGGCTCAACACCGAGTTCAAGCAACTGTTCCGCGGATCGTAATAATCTTCGTCATTTCCACGAAACTGCAAGGTGTCAAACATCAACTCATTCAGGCCCTTGATGAACTCAAGAGGGGTCGCGTCTGCAGTTAACTGAGACTTGATCTGTTCGGCGATGTTATGGAGCCGGAAGAGCGAAGCTTCAAAATCGAGCCGGGGAAATTCGATACTGGCTAGCTCCAGAGACGCGATATCGAGCGAAACTTCCGACCGCTCATTCTTTAGAGCATCCAGCAACCGCCGCACGCGAGATAGCTTATCACTAGTAGCATGCCGCACGGACTTCGTTAGCGTGGATCAGGAAAGCTCCGCTCCCTTGCAGTCGCGGCTCCGTCGCGCTGGGTCAGACAGTGAGACGGTTCAGGAGGGTGGGGTTTCCTCGCTTTGGGGTACGTGTTCCGTTGACAAGGGGAGGACTGTTTTGTAGTCGAGGCCGTTTTTGTGAAGCTGACAGCCACGAGGCAGGCGGCTTTATTTTCGACGGTTACCAGACGCTGGGCGGCTTGTGCTTCGCGCACGGTGGGCTCGCGGAATCGTATTCGGCGGCCCAGATGTCCCAGACGGCATCGTAGTCTTCTTTCGGATTCGACCGCAAGCTGTGTTTCGTGGAGTTTTCGCGGTGAAGCTTTGTGCATCTGTTCGCGAGTTTGAATTAGCAGCGTTCGCCCTGGGCGGTGCGGATCGAGGTAAGTGTTTGGGTTGGGGTGAGATAGAAGTTTTTTTAAATTTGTGATTGAGGGTCGAAAAACATCTCGACACGAATGTCGAGACGGCAGACACGAGTGTCCGCGCCACCGGTTCGTTTTTTAAAAATTGAGCCGCGCTACGCTTGAACCGTGCCTAACGATATCCCTGAGACTCTGGTCACGGCTATCAAGCAAAAGCGCGCCATTCTTTTCGCAGGCGCGGGGCTCTCTTCCAGTTTGGGATTACCTTTGTTCGACGTGCTTACGTGTCATCTGGCGAAGGAACTGGGCATCCAGGAAAGGGCGAATATAGACTTTCCGATTCTGGCCGAATACTATTTGCTTCAAACATCGCGGCACGAGGATTTGTTCAACTGGATGCGCCAAACCTGGCATCCCGAAAATATACATATTCGCGATTCGCAAGCGCATAACGACATTCTCGATCTCGACTTTCCCGTTATTTACACGACGAACTACGATTCATGGCTAGAACGATCTTTCGAAGAGCGCGGCAAGCCTTTCCGGAAAATTATCGGCGTGAAAGATCTGGCCGACACCAAGTCCGGAGAAACCGAGATCATCAAGTTTCACGGCGATTTCAACACGCCATCCACTATCGTCCTCACCGAATCGGATTTCCTGCGCCGCATGAGCCTCGACGAGCCACTGGATATCCGGCTCCGGTCCGACAGTCTCGCCCGGCCGATCTTGTTCGCCGGTTACAGTCTCAGCGACCCTAACATCAGGTATCTGCTGTACCGGCTTCGGCAACTTTGGTCGCAACATACCGAAGAGAATGTCAAACCGAGTTCCTACATCTTGATGGTGGAACGAAATGACATCCAGGAACGGCTGTTGCGGGAACGAGACGTTGAGCCGATCCTGTTTGAAGAAGACGACCCGAGCGCGGGGCTGACCAAGTTCTTCAAGACCCTCCGCGCCGCGGTTGAGACATAGAAACCGATGTCCATGGAACCTCTTCTGTCCGGAACTCGTAATGACTTATGGACGGTTTACGATGCTTAAATTTTTTCTCTGGTGTCTGCTTCTGGTTGTTTGCTGGCCTCTTGCTTTGTTAGCGATCGTGCTCTATCCGCTGGTTTGGCTGGTGCTGCTTCCCTTCCGCCTTGTTGGTATTGCCGTTGGTAGCGCGCTCTCTCTGGTTAGCGCCCTCCTGAGCCTGCCGACACGCGTGATTCGATCCGTTGCGTGATGCTTCGCGAAGCCCGTTGCCACGCAATGAGCAGCACGATTGCGATGACGATCAGTGAGACGGTGAGCCCCCACCAAAGGCCGAAAACACCGTAACCGTAATGAAAGCAAAGCACGTAGCCGAGCGGCAAACCGATGGCCCAGTATCCGCATAAGTTCACCAACATGGGTATTCGCGTCTGCCCCAAACCGCGCAACGCGCCCGTCACCACCGTTTGAATGCCATCGAACAACTGGAAGCAGGCCGCGAGCATAAGCAGCCCCGTTCCAATAGCGAGAACTTGGTGGTCGGATGTGTAGACGCGCAGAATCGGGAGGGGAATCCAGATGAATGCGGCGGCGGAACATGTCATGAAAGCGCAAGAGATCGCCACGGCGATAAAGCCCGCACGGCGTGCAACGCGCGGTTCACCCGCGCCAATCGACTGTCCCACTGCAATCGCGGCGGCGGAAGACGTCCCAAGTGGAACCATGAAGCTGAGCGCGGCACAGTTGAGGGCGATTTGGTGAGCAGCGAGTGCCGCCTGACTCAAACGGCCCGCAAGGACTCCTACCGAGCCAAAGGCTGCGATCTCAAGCAAGATTTGGGTAGCCGCCGGCAGGCCAATGCGGACAAGAAGCCGCAGCCGCACCAGATCGGGCTTCCGGAAGAGCGTGGCGAGGCTGTATTTCAGTTTGCGCTCGTACCACCAGATAAAAAGAAAGAGCGCCGCCACCATATAGACGCGCGCCAGGCAGGTGGAGAGGGCGGAACCGGTGACGCCGAGGGCGGGAAAGCCCCAGTGGCCGAGGATCAACAGCCAGTTAAAAAACCAGTTCACCAGATTTGCGCTGACAAGCACGAACATGACAGGCCGGACGTGGCCGATCCCTTGTAGATAACGCCGGAGCGCTCCGTAAAGGAGGAGTGGCAGCGTGCTGAGGCTGAGGGTAAGGAGGAATGCGCTTGAGAGGCGGCTGACTTCAGGATCAATTCCGAGCGCCGGGAAGGTGGTGTGCAGAGCCCAGAACAGAATCATCAGCGGGGGTGTCAGGAAGAAGGCGAGATAGATCCCCTGCATGAGCGAATGATGGCAATCCTCACGCTTGCCCGCGCCGAACGATTGAGAGACGAGTGTGTCGAGGCCGAGCAGCAGCCCCATACCGAAAATGGCGAACGAATAGAAGACGCTGTTACCGATTCCGATGGCGCCGATGGCAGCGGGTCCAAGACGCCCTACCATGATCGTGTCGATGGTGGTCATGGACATCCAGCCAAGCTCGGCCAACGCGACCGGGACGGCGAGTTTGAGGACACGGCGGATTTCGGGCCAGAGCGAGCCGGGTTGGAGTGCCGGTGGGGGCATTCCAGTTAGCATGGCAGAGGACGCGCTTTACTTGTTTTTTGGATCGCTCCGTAGGAGTGCGCTTTCCTCGGGTTCGGGATTTTGTGTTGTCTCCGGGAGTGAGTCAGCTGAATCAGCGGGGAGTGAATCAGTGGCAAGGAGCATTAATTCAGGGTCGATGCCGTTCTTTTTGCACAGAATGGCAGTCTGGCAAGCGGCTTTGAGTTCGAGGATATCGATGCGGCGGGCGGCTAGTTCTTCGCGCACACGGCGTTGTCCGAACTGTTCGATGTTGCGGAAAGCGCGCTGGAACGAACGCTCGTGTTGTGTTTTGTAGCGGAGCTTGAGTGTTAGATCCTTTTGAAGCGATTCGATGCGGGTTTCATTGCGCTCGGAGGCGTTTTCAGCTTCGTATAGAGCGATTTCCACATCCCTGACGACTTTTGCGGAGAAGCGAACCTGACGATCGCAATTGATCAGTTGATCGAGGAGCATCACAGTGCCGGGGTTGTCGGACTCGTATTCGGCGAACCAGGTGTCGCGGACGGCGCTGTTCTGTTCCGGCGTTTCGTTGGGAAACAATTTATCCGGATTTCCGCACAGGCCGTGTTTGGTGGAATTTTTGCTGGAATTCGTTTTTCCGGCCGATGTGTTGGGTCCGGTTTTTCCTGACGGCGTTTTCTTCATTTGCTTGCGAGTTTGAAGTAACGATGTTCACGGCGGGCGGCACGGAGACACGTAAGTGTTTGGATTTGGGTTAGATAAAGGTTTTTTGAAATCGGTGACCGATGGTAGAGGTGGAGAGTGAATTGGTTGAAAAGCCGTTTTGCGAAACGAATTCAGGTTGGGTTCGTTTTTTCAGTGCGCCGGGATAAACCGGCATGAAGTAGGGAATGAAAGAGTCCTGCAGGAAAGGAGAGAGCGAATCCATCCTGACCGCGAGTTTTGCGCGGGTCGTCGCGAGGCGGC
>JALYVD010000280.1 GCA_030853405.1 Acidobacteriota bacterium
GCCGCCTCGCGACGACCCGCGCAAAACTCGCGGTCAGGATGGATTCGCTCTCTCCTTTCCTGCAGGACTCTTTCATTCCCTACTTCATGCCGGTTTATCCCGGCGCACTGAAAAAACGAACCCAACCCGAATTCGTTCCGTAAAATCGCGTTTTTCACTCATCCGCGTCCCGCGCCCACCGTCGGTCACCGATTTAAAAAAAACTTTATCTGACCCAAATCCAAACACTTACCTTCCTCCGCGCCGCCCGCCGTGAACATCGTTACTTCAAACTCGCGGTCAAATGAAGAAAACGCCGTCAGGAAAAACCGGACCCAACACATCGGCCGGAAAAGCGAATTCCAGCAAAAATTCCACCAAACACGGCCTGTGCGGAAATCCGGATAAATTCTTTCCCAACGAAACGCAAGAACAGTACAACGCCGTCCGCGACACCTGGTTCGCCGAATACGAGTCCGAGAGCCCCGGCACTGTGATGCTCCTCGATCAACTAATCAATTGCGATCGCCAGGTTCGCTTCTCCACAAAAGTCGTCAGGGACGTGGAAATCGCTCTATACGAAGCTGAAAACGCCTCCGAGCGCAATGAAACCCGCATCGAATCGCTTCAAAAGGACCTAACACTCAAGCTCCGCTATAAAACACAGCACGAGCGTTCGTTCCAGCGCGCTTTCCGCAACATCGAACAGTTCGGACAGCGCCGTGTGCGCGAAGAACTCGCCGTCCGCCGCATCGATATCCTCGAACTCAAAGCCGCCTGTCAGACCGCCATTCTGTGCAAAAAGAACGGCATCGCCCCTGAATTGATGCTCCTCGCCACTGATTCACTCCCCGATGCGGCCCAACCTGAACCCGCAAGCGCACCCGAAGGCGCGCAAAAGCCACCCCTTTGAGACCTTGCAACTTGTGTTTACCCTATGTAATTTTGCCGGTGCTATTTCCGTCTGAAGCAACTCGCGGTTGAGATATGCTTTACGTCATGTTGCCACTTGGGAAGGCCGAACTACGGCCAAAATGTATCGTGTTGCTCCTTTCTTTACTCGCCGCATTTTGCACAGCGGGTCTCAGTCAAACCATCAGCGGTTCCATCTCCGGTGTCGTGCTCGATTCTAGCGGCGCATCCGTCGGTCAGGCCAAAGTCACGGCTACCGATCTGGACCGCAAATCGTCGGTGACCAGCACCACCGATCCTTCCGGTCACTACGCGTTTCCATCTCTTCAACCAGGCCACTACACTATTTCCATAGAGGCCCCGGGTTTCAAGAAGTTCGAAGCCACCGGCCTCACCCTGTTGGGTAATCAAAATCTGGCGGCGCCGAAGGTCACCTTGCAACTCGGGGCAGTCACCGAATCGATTGAGGTCAGCGCCCAGGGCGTACAACTCCAGACCGATACCGCCGAGCGTTCCGAGTCCCTGGATAGTAAACAGGTGACCAATATCGCCCTGAATGGCCGAAGCTATCTGCCGCTTGTCGCGCTGGTGCCCGGTGTTACCACGGCGCCCAGTCTTCCAACCGCAAGCCATGGCGGCGTCGGTTCCATCACCGTGAACGGCGGCCGCTCCAATCAGAACAATTTGACGCTCGACGGGGTCGGCGATGTCGATACCGGCAACAACGGAGACCAACTTGCGACCGTAAGTCTCGATTCCGTCCAGGAATTCCGCATTCTCACAAGCAACTACCAGGCTCAGTATGGCCGGTCGTCCGGCGCGCAGATCAGCGTTGTCACAAAAAGCGGCACCAGCCAGCTCCACGGCTCAGGTTATATCTGGCACAGGAACGATAGCCTGAATGCAAACAATTGGCTGAATAACCGTGACGGCCTGCCACGGTCGAAGTTCCGTTTCAACGACGCCGGTTACACACTCGGCGGTCCGCTTTTTGGACCCGGCGTTTTAAAGAAGCTGAAGGATAAAGTCTATTTCTTCACTAGCGAGGAGTTCCAGAATCAGCTTCAACCCCACGGCATCAACCGCAATATAGTTCCGACGGCTCTCGAACGGCAGGGGAATTTCTCGCAGTCTGTCGATAAGAACGGAAAACCGATCACTTGCATTAAGGATCCCACCACCCGCGCGTGCTACCCCGGCAATATCATTCCGCAATCAAGCCTCTATGGTCCCGGCCTGGCGGCCTTAAGCGCCTACCCGCTGCCCAACGCCCCTGGCAATGTGGGTTATGACTATCAATCGCAAGTTTCCGCCGCCTATCCCCGGCGCGAGGATTTAGGCCGTGTCGATCTCAATCTCAACAGTAAGAATAAAGTCTTTGCGCGGTTCATTTATAACCACGACGCGGTTACTTCGCCTTACGGTTCGTTCGTCCTTGGCTCCACCATTCCGAAAGCGGAGATCACCGACGCCCGTCCCGGCAGAGCGTGGGCGGTTAACTGGACATCCAATGTCACGCCGACCTCGGTAAACGAATTCACTTGGGGTTATGGCAAGAACGTTATCAACATCAATCCCACCTCCAACGTGCTCACTCGAACCGCCAATGGGTTGGAAGGTCTGCCCGTGCTCTATCCCGGCGCTATTGTTGACGATTTCATTCCAACCTTTAACTTCGACGGCACCCGCCTGCAGAACACCAGCGGCTTCGGGACTAACAACGCTCCGTTTTTCAACTACAACACCAGCATCGAATTTGTCGATAACTTCAGCAAGGTGTGGAACAATCACGTGATTAAAATCGGTGCCTACACGCAGCGCAGCCGCAAAGATCAGACTACGTTTTCCTGCTTTAATGGCTGCTACGATTTCCAGGACAATCCGAATAATCCATATGACACCGGCTTCGGTTTCGCGAACGCCGCCGCGGGCGTTTACAATAGCTTCAGCCAGGCGAGCGCCGCGCTCGAAGGGCACTACCGTTACACCAACGTCGAATGGTACGCGCAGGATACCTGGAAAGTCACCTCGCGCTTCACTCTCGATTATGGACTCCGTTTCTATTGGGTTCAGCCGCAATATGAAGAGCTGCAGCAGACCTCCAATTTCTACACAAATTTGTTCAACGCAGGATCGGCTCCCCGCCTTTACACTCCCGCACTCGTCGGCGGCAAGAAGGTGGCCCAGGATCCAGGCACGGGCGCAACGCTTCCGAGCTATGCTATCGGCGACCTCGTCACCGGCAGTGGAAATCTTACAAACGGGCTTCTCCAGGCGGGCAAAGGGACCAACAAATACTTGATGAAAAATCCGGGGATACTTTACTCTCCGCGCTTCGGGTTTGCTTGGGATGTCACCGGTCAGCAGAAGTTGGTGATTCGCGCTGGCGCAGGCATGTTCTACGACCGCTATCAAGGTAATGAGATATTCAATCTTCTCAACAACCCGCCGAATTCCTTCGCGCCCAATCTTAACTTTGGCTTCGTCAATACCATCAACCCTGCCAATGCTTTGCTTGGACCCAGCAGCCTGACCGCCATGGATCCCAACGGGCCTATTCCGACCACTTCAAATTACAGCTTCGGCGTCCAGACGAAACTGCCCTACGACATCGTGCTCGACACCTCCTATGTGGGCTCGAAATCGTGGCACTTGCTGGATAACCGCAATCTGAACGCAATTCCCTACGGCAGCACTTTCCTGGCGCAGAATCAGGACCCGACTCAGTCTGCCGGCGGTATAGCTGGCTCGCATGCCCTACCTTCGAACTTGATCCGTCCTTATCCCGGATATGGCGACATCAAGCTTCAGGAGTTTGCTTCGACTTCCAATTTCAACTCCCTCCAGGTCAGCCTTCAACGGCAATTCGCTACGGGCCTGAACGTTGGATTGGCTTATACGTACAGCAAAGCGCTGGGCGTGACGAGCGGCGATGGCGATTACACGCGCATCGACAATCTGACCCGCTTCGCCAACTATGGGCCGCTCAACTTCGATCGGCGGCAAGTACTTGCCATCAACTACATCTACGATCTTCCTCAGTTCTTCAGGACTAAGAACGCCGTCCTTCATACCGTTCTGGACGGGTGGCAGATCTCGGGCCTGACGAAACTGCAGACGGGCGCGCCCTATGAAGTTGGCTTCAGCGTGCCGAACTATGGCAACCCGCAAATCACCGGCTCGTACACCGAACCGGCGCGTACGCAGGTAATCGGCGACCCCTATGCGGGCACTTCCCAAAGCCCCTATTTCCGGCTTAATGCCAACGCCTTCGCGCCCGGGACGCCGAACAATTTAGGCGCTTTGGGTTTGGGCGAAGGGCGCAATCCGTTCTATGGCCCGGGCATGAACGATACCGATCTCTCGCTGCAGAAGACGTTCTATTTTGGAGAGCGGATCGGTATCGAATTGCGTATGGACGCATTCAACGCTTTCAATCATCCGCAATTCGATGCGGGCGGCTGCAACAGCTCCGGAATCAATTGCACCGTCAACTTCGCCAACCTAAGCGGCGGAGTCACAAACTCGTATTTAAATTCGAACGGCACAATTAACAACAAAAACGGTTTCGGTACCATAGCCGGGGCCGCCGATCCCCGCATACTGCAATTGGGCGCGCGCATCGTCTTCTAGCCGAATGCTGAAAAACCGGGACAGGGTTCGTTTTCCCTCGCACCTGAAGCCGCAATCGACAGGATATGCTTCTTGCGAGCGGAAAACGTTGCCTGTCCCAGGGTTTTTCGAGTGGGTACGAAATTCAACGCTCATATACCCCCTATTGACAACGGGGTATTACGCAGGTAGCCTGAAGATTCGTTCATCTTTGAGTGTGAGTAAGTGGAGGTATGCCCCTGTTGAGGAGGAACACGTTTCGGCTGCTTCTACGAGGAGTCGAATGAATCAACCGTACTTCATTTTGGAGTTTGCCCATTCTATTCACGGGCATTTCAAGCGAATTCAAGTCACGCACCGTTTCTTAAAGGGCTTGGTGTGTAGCGTTGCTATCCTTGGCCTTTTCGTTGTAGCTTTAGTTTCGACATGCCTCTGGATGGGGTGGAAGGTTTCGAAATACGAGAAGATGCAGGCGGATCTGGACCATCTTCGTTCCCGCTATCAGGATTTACAACGAGTGTCGAGTCAGCGGGGCGAACAGATGAAGTCTCTGGAGACGTTGGCTGAGGAGGTTTCAGCCGCCTACGGATTGAAGCCCCACGCGTCGGCGGCATCGGAAGGCGAAGCGCTCGATTCCGATACCCTCGATACCAACGCCAAAGAATCGATAGAACAATTCAACTTCCTCAAGTCGGCGGATTATTCCGCCCTCTATCACAAATACGCCTATCAGTGGCAGGCGCATTCGCAGCCGAGCGCGTGGCCGTTAACCGGTCTCCTCCGGAGTTCGTTTGGCGAAAGGTCCGATCCATTTTCGGGCGAAGGAGCGTTTCACACCGGAATCGATCTCTCGGCTGTAACGGGTACCCCGGTTCATGTGACTGCGGATGGCATTGTCGCGAAAGCGGGATGGGGCAACCGTTACGGGAATCTGGTCGTCGTGAACCACGGCAACGGAGTCCAAACCTACTACGCCCATCTTTCCGAATGCCTGGTCGTTCCTGGCGAAGAAGTGCGGCTAGGGCAAGAGATCGCTCTATCCGGTGGCACGGGACGGGCAACCTCTCCGCACCTGCACTATGAAGTGAGAGTGGCTGGAATACCTGTTAATCCGTACAGATATTTGAGCAAGGTACAGGTGGCGACGGCGGCAAAACCGGCGCATGACGACCTCGGCCTTTAGTGCATACGGAACCGCGCCTGTAAGGAAGCGGCGGTCTTCCGCTTGACGCGGCGGGCGATGCTGGCGTCGGCATTGCCGCTTGGTTTAGCGGCCGTAACCATTCCAAGCAAGAGAGCGAAGCAGCTTCCGAGAGTAGGGGAATTCGTTCGCTTCGCCGATCCAACTACTGAGACCACTGTTGTTCGCCTGACCGCCTTATCCAGTTCCAATCTCTTTCCTTCTCCTGAGAATCGCTTCGTCTCGGCAAAGGAACGCTTTCTCGTTTTCTCTTCAAACCGCGCTGGAGCGTTTGCTCCTTTCCGGCTCGATCTGCGGACGGGCCTCGTTCGGCAATTGGCCGAAACGCGCGGGCTACAGCCGAGGTCCTTGTGTCTGGATGAAGGCGAGCGCTCGGTTTTCCTGCTGGACTCGGGAGAGCTTAAAGAAGTCTCGCTCTTGTCTCGGGGTACGCGCACGGTCGCGAAGGATGTGACTGGCTTCGCCCTGGGACGCGGGACATCGGACTTGCTGCTGGTCCGGCAGGAGCGGCTGGAGGACGCGGCCGGGAATGTGATCGCTACCGACGTCTCGGGAGCGTGTCTTCTGCGTCCCGGCGGCCGGGGCTGCCTGTTCGAGCGCCGGGTTTCCGATGGAGCTGAGTTCTGGTATGTGGCTACGGGGGGCTCGGCGAAAAAGCCATCACTGCTGGCCAAAGGCCGTGTCAGCTTCCCGTTCTGGTCTCCCGGAGGAGATTCCGTTCTGTTCTTGAGGGGAGTGCCGCACGGAGATGTCACGCTCTCGGAGATTCACGAAGTAACGATTCAAGACGGCTCAGAGCGGTCCGTCTCGCCGACTAGCCAGTTCGCGGCGTTTTCACCCAATCGGGACGCTTCTGTATTTGTGGGTTCTAGCCGGAGCAAAGCACAGCCCAATGTCGTCCTGCTCCTTCGGTCGGCAAAACGCGAGATGACGCTGTGTGAGCACCATGCAAGCGATGCGGCCTCGGTAGGCCCGGTGTTTGCTCCCGATAGCAGGCGGGTGTACTTTGAGAGCGATCGCGAGGGCAAACCCGCACTGTATTCCGTGAACGTCGAACTGCTGGTCGAGCCCACACAACTATGAACGGGACTAAATTGCCGCGCTTGCTCGGGCCTCTCTGTTGCCTTCTGCTAACTGTGCAGCTTTCGAGTCCCCAAGGCCTAGGAAGCGTTTTGTCGAGCGGAAAGGCTACCGCTACCTCAGCCACTGCACCCGGTCCGGATCCGTTAGGGCGCGACACGCCTCGTGACGCAATCTATAACTTCCTTGAGGCGTGCCATGACGGCAAATTCGTCAGGGCGGCGGAGTACCTGGACTTGAGCAAGATATCCAGGCCGCGAAGGCAGGAACAAGGACCGGAGCTTGCGCGGCGTTTAGGTGTTCTGCTCGACCGCGATTCGCAGTTTGAACTAGAACACCTGGATAACACGCCTGCGGGAAAACAGGAAGACGATCTAGCCTCCGACATTGATCGCCTCGCTAGCTTCCAGGTCAATGGCGAGCCGGTTCCTCTCTACCTCCAACAGGAGACCCAAAATGGGCGCGGCGTCTGGCTCGTTTCGAACGACAGCGTAATGCGCATCGCGGAATTGAGCGCCTTGACGGAGGGTCCGGCAATTGAAAAGAAGCTGCCTGCTCCGCTAGTGAACACGAAGTTCTTCGGCACCGCGGCTTGGGTATGGATTGCGCTCATTCTGCTTGTGCTGCTGCTGTCCGTGGTGTCGAAGCTGTTGTCCCGGATGGCCATTGCGATTGTCAGGCCGGTTGCGAAGCGCTATGCCCACGGGCTTCAATCCTATCGCCTGGAGACGTTCACGGAGCCCGTCCGTTTGCTCGTGGCTGTGGCTGTTTTCCGAGCCTGCATGGAGGTGATTGCTCCCTCGGCTCTGGTCCGCGATTACCTGCTGAACCTGCTTGTGCTGTTGGTCGTGTTTGGCGCGGCCGCGGTCTTGACGCGAGTTGTGGACGTCGTTTCCGATCAGGTAATATCGCGGCTCGATCCGCGGCAACGGGCCCTGTCGTATTCGGTTGTGCCGCTAGGCGTCAGGTTCCTCAAGATCTGCATCTTCGGAATCGCCGTGCTGATCACGCTCGATCAGTGGGGCTTCCATATGAACACGATCCTGGCGGGCGTGGGTGTCGGCGGCTTGGCGGTAGCGCTCGCGGCGCAGAAGACGATCGAGAATTTGTTCGGAGGTATCTCAGTCATCAGCGACCGCCCGGTGCTGGTCGGCGATGTATGTCAGTTCGGCGGCCAGACGGGGACAGTCGAAGACATCGGTTTGCGAAGTACTCGCATACGAACCCCGGAGCGGACGCTCGTCACGATTCCGAACGCGCAGTTCTCAACGATGACGCTTGAGAATCTTTCGAGGCGCGACAGGATGCTCTTCCGGCCCACGCTGAATTTGCGCCGCGATACGCCGCCAGGAAAGATCCGCGAGATGATGAGCGCCATCGAGCAAATTTTGAAAGAGCACGGCAAAGTCGATCCGACGGATGTCCCCGTTCGATTTACGAAAATCGGCCCGGATGCTTATACGCTGGAAGTGTTTTCGTACGTGCTGACGGACGAGAGCAAGGAGTTTCTGCGGATACAGTCGGAACTGTTATTGAAGCTGCTGGATATCGCCGAGAGGTTGGAAATCGGCTTCGCTGTACCGTTCGCGGAAAGTCTTGCCGTAAATCGCTCAGAAGCGCCGACGGAGCCGCGCGCGTGAGCAAGCGGTTACCGGCTCACCACCGGAAGCGTTTCCGCAATCTCAAACTCCAGACTCTCGTGCGCGCGGCGTAGACGCTCCTCAACTCCTAACGCCGTTTCTCCACGCGCGAACAAGAAGCCGAGATAGGTGTTCCCCTCCGGCAACGGCAAGACACGCTGACCTTCTTTGGCCGTGATGATCACCTCATCCGCAAACTCTTCCGCACGATCGACACCGTGAACAGCTTGGTAGATGCCGCCGCGAGTCACCGGGATCATCATCACTCCCGACGCTCCGCTGCGCCTGCGCGCCCCAGACACATCTTCACCGAGCGCATGCCGGACAATCAATTCTTCTAACGGCGCGCCATCTTCGAAAACGAGAGCTTTGGCGCAAAGCCCACCGATCGGCCGCGGAGCCACTTCGAGCATCCATACGCGGTCTCCGTTCACGCGCATTTCGGCGTGTACGGGACCTTGGTGCAACCCGAGAGCCGTCGCCGCCAGTTGTGCTGTATTCATGATTGCCTCCTGCACGCTCCGGGATTCACGCGAAGGCGATACGTAGATTGTCTCCTGGAAATACGGTCCATCCAGGGGGTCGGGCTTATCGAATAGTGCCAGCACGTGCAAGCGTCCATTTGTTACCAGACCGTCGAGAGCGAACTCACGTCCCGGCAGGAAGGTTTCCACCTGGATGTAGTCCAAAGCCGGGTCTTTCAGCCGTGCTATGCCGGGAGTCTCCAAAAGCTTGCGGATCCTTGCAAAAGCGCGGACGAACTCTTGCGGATCGTTGGCGCGGATCACCCCTCTGCTGGTGGACAGGCCCAACGGTTTCAGCACGCAAGGATACTGAATCTCCTTTGCCGCAGCCTTGGCGTTCCCGTTCACCAGGATTTTGGAATACAGGGGTACTGGGAGCCCCGCCTTTCGGAAGCACTCGCGGGTCGCGAACTTATTGATAGCAGCCGCAGCCGCCTGAGGCCGGTGGAAGGGCAATCCCAGACGTTCTGCGATAAGCGCCGCAAGATACGCGGGCCGGTCCCCTATCGCAACCACCGCGTCGAAGCTTCTGCCTTGGGTCAAGGCGCCGGCGGATTGTTCCGGAGCCTCAAAACGAACCGGGATAGCCTGATCTCCCCACGGATCTTCGAGCATGTGGCAGCGGTCGGTCGCCAAGCTGACATCCAAGCCGAGCCGCCGCGCCACCTCCCTGAACATTTTGAGCTGATAACCGGTAGTAGTCGCGACAACCAGCAGACGTTTTCGAGCGCCGTCCGCCATCGCAATCAGACTTTGGCGATGCGCTCCGGCATCGGCTCGGCGCAGCAGTACCAGGGCTCGCTCAGTTGCGGCGCTTTCCTCTGCTCCGGAACGATAACCGGCGTTGATTCGCCGCCGCCCGCCTCCGCCCATATCGCCGCGAAACATTCCGCGCGCGACGATCCGCGCTTCTGTTCGGAATCCACCAATCGCAGTAGCCGCCCGGCCAATTCGTCGATGCCAGGATCCGGGTGCCGCCATTTGTGAGCCAGAGCATCCGGCTGGAACGCGTCCACCAGGCTGCGAATCTCTTCCAGTTCCATCAGCCGTGAGCCCGCTGGAATCAGTAGCCTCAGCGCAAGCTGCACGGGAGCCACTTGATGTACCAGATCCAGTTCCGCCAGGACGCGCAACAAGTCCCGGTAGCTTTGCCACGTCGTCCATGGCGTAAAAGGGATGAAGGTCGGCGAAAGGTTCAGGCCTAGCTCTCGAAACAACCGGACTACCTCAAAAAAATCGGCCTTCGTGTGGCCCTTGTCGAGCTTGCGGAGAACCTCATCGTCCACCGACTCAACGGCGGTCGTCACCAACAGACAGCCGGTGCGCCGCAACTCGCGTAACAGATCGCGCCGTTTTAGTAGATGCTCGATTTTGATGGTGACGTCATAGGTGAGCGAAGGAAATTCTCTGTTCAGCCGCTCAACGATGTGCATGCCGTGTGTAGGGCCGTTGAAAAAGTCCGGATCGCCGAACGTGATATGTTGCGCCCCGGATTCCACCTGCTGGCGGATATCGGCTATCACGATATCAGCCGGAACGACCCGGAAGACCCCGTTATAAACCGGCACGACCGGGCAGTGACGGCACAGATGTTTACAGCCGCGGCTCGCCTCCGTATAGCCGGTAACGCGATCCATTTCACCGTCGAACATGCTGGCGTAGCGCGTGAGAGGAGGCAGTCCAGACCGGTCCGGTGTCTCAAACCGCACCCGTTCGAACGACACCAGCGGCTCTACGGGACTGCATTGATCGCCAGCCGCTAGCCTCACTGCCAAGCGCCGTAATTCATCCTCGATCTCCCCGCCCAACAGCGTCTCTACTCCGAGCGATCTCAGATAACCGGCATTAACGGGCGCATAAAGACCGTAGCAGCACAGGTGCGCATTCGGGTTGACGCGCCGGGCAGTTTCGATTACCGGCGCCGCGAGCCGCGTAGCCGTATGCATGGGAAGGTGGAAAGCAATCAGATCCGCGTTGCGCACAGCATCCAAAGACAGCTTTTCAAACGCGAGATCGGCACAGGTAACCTGATGCCCGTCCGCGCGCAAGCACGCCGCCGGAGAAGCCAGCCCGAAAGGCTGCCGGCCAAGCTCATAGGTGGACACCAGCAGTATGTTCACGATTTTGGGTTCCTCGCGCGCAACGGAATCGAGTCCACCGCAAGCTCGCGAGTGCCTTCATTGTATCCGTCTTAGCAACGAAGTATCCGTCTTAGCAACGAAGGCGGGCATAATGGTACAGGGAGAGATCCTTGAACCTTGACGTTAGTGAGATCGCTCGAACATTGACAGACTCAATCAGCCTGGCTCTACCGCCCATCGCCGTGTGCTTCACGGACGAGATACCCGCTGGAATCCGTAATTGGACAGGCCGCGTTCCGGCCGGGTGCCGGTTCTGGCAGGAAGCCGCAACCCAGGTGTTTGCCAGTTCCCCAACCGACCACGGCCTTTGTGCGATCGGCATGTTTACGCATAACCTGCGGACCACCGAAGCGGAAGATATCGACTGCGGCGACTCGCTCAAAGTATTCGCGGACTTGGGCTACGTGCGGGAGCAAGACATCCCCTCGATCCCGGTCCTTGATCGGCGGTTCGCTTACGTTGTCTATGGACCGCTGGCGTCGATGCCGTTGATCCCCGATGTCGTGCTGCTCTTTGCGAAAGCCGGGCAGATGCTGATCTTATCCGAGGCGTCCCAGCAAGTGGAAGGGGATCTTCCACCGGCCATGGGGCGGCCCGCCTGCGCGATCGTTCCCCAGGCGTTTAACACTGGACGAGCGGCGTTGAGTTTGGGCTGCTGTGGAGCGCGCGCCTATTTGGATGTGCTGACGGAAGATGTAGCGCTGTGGGCGCTCCCCGGCTCGAAGTTGGATCTTTACGTGGAACGTATCGTCGCGCTGGCGAAAGCGAACGCCGTGTTGACAACCTTTCACCGCATACGCCGCGAAGACGTGGAGAATGGCAAGCATCCGACGATCAAAGAATCGTTGGCGGCGATGTCCAGCCGGAATTAATCGTTTCGAAAAAGGAGATTGTAAATGGGTTGTGGTGGTGCTGGTATTCCTAGAGCCGCAGAGAAAATAGATCCGGCGGCGCGGAAGGTGTTCTGCGTCAAATTTCAAAAAGAGATGCCGGGCCTTGCTGAAATTCCATTCGAGGGACATCCGCTCGGCCAAAAGGTCTACGAGAACGTTTCGCAAGAAGCGTGGAAGATGTGGATTGAGCATATGAAGATGCTCATGAACGAGTATCGCCTGAACCTTGGCACGTCGGAGGCACAGGAATTTCTCATTAAACAGATGGACGACTACTTCTTCGGCGTTGGCGCCGCGCTTCCGCCGGGCTACGTGGCGCCCCAGGAAAAGTAAACAGCGTTCTGTAGCAGGATCCTTTGGCTGTCCTGTTCCGCTCGACGTACAATCCACACCAGGGCTTTTCGCGAAGCCTTTCGACCGTAACCGACTCTTCGAAAGCGATAAGATGAAAGAGGAAAGAAATGGCGAGAACGAACCAGTCAAAGACAGACAGGCAACCGCGCCGCCTGCGGGCCGCTAAGCATCCCGTCATTGACAATCGCACGTATCCTTCGACGGACGAGGTGGGCAAACTCCTGAATGTTCCCGCAAGCCGTGTGCGTGAGTTAAAAAACCTCGCCGCCAGAACACTGAAAGCGGTTGAGGCTCAATCCTAACCGGCTCGCGCCACCGTGTCCACGCGACGGCTACAGGTTCCAAGGCAATACAACAGTTCCATTTTCTTAAACTTCCCGTACGACGATCAGTTTAGGGATTTGTTCCTGGCCTACGTCGTCGGTGTCTGTTCCTTCGGCCTAACTCCTCGAACGACGCTCGAAATTGCGGGCGGCGAACAACGACTGCGGCGGATTGCAGTCCTGATTCGATCTTGCCGCTTTTCTTTTCACGATCTATCCCGGGTCGAGTTGGATGCCCGTGAGCCAGCCACTCCTCGATTCAACATGCCGTTCGAAACTGGTCTCGCTGTGATGTACTCGCTCTTCGACAAAGCACATAGCCATACATACTTTATCTTCGAAGCAGATTACAGGCGCTTGCAGAAATCTCTGAGCGATCTCGGCGGGACTGACGTCTACGCCCACGGTGGAACAGCCGAAGGAGTCCTTCGGGAAATAAGCAATGCCTTAATTTCCGCCAAGCGCCGCCCCACAGTCGAACGAATGTTGGGGTTTCTGGAGCAAGTGAACGGCGGCCTTCCCGACATCATGCGCAATGCGGGCGCGAAGACGCCTTACTCGGCGAGAGTTTTCTCCGACCTGGTTGTATTCACAAACGAGTTGGTTAAACAGCAACTCGCAGATTCAACATAGGCAGGGCGCTCGAATCAAGAAAGCCGGTCGCCGGGCTGCCGCACCTTGTTGTTTCTCCACCACAGCCCAACTCCGATTGCGGTGGCCGCGCCCGCTACGATGCTGAGCGGTACAGCCGGAGTTTTATCGACTGCAGCGTACTCGCCTTCGGGGAACTTCGGGGCCGCATCCCGCCGCAGCGCCATTTGAAGTACTTGCGCAAGGTGCAATCCTCGCCGGTCTGTTTCTTGCAAAATCTGTTCAC
>JALYVD010000281.1 GCA_030853405.1 Acidobacteriota bacterium
TGCGCCGTCCCTATTCAAGAACGCCGTTCGACGGTGAGGGCGCGTACCGTTATGGAGGCCGCTGGTCGAGCATCGGTACACGCATTGCGTATGCATCGGAACACCTTTCGCTCGCCATGCTCGAGTACTTCGTCCATCTCGATCCAAACGATCCGCCCAAAGACCTCGTACTCGTGGCAGCCGAGATTCCCAGCAGCGTGCCGAAAATCCCGATTGACCCTAAAAGACTTCCGAAAACATGGCGGCAGACTCCGGCGCATCCGGAACTTGCAACTATCGGAGACGATTTCATCCGGCATGGCCGGACAACTATCCTGACCGTCCCGTCCGCACTGGCCCCGACCGAATCCAACTGGCTGCTCAACCCGCTACATACGGGGTTTTCCAAGATCCGCGTACATCCGGCGGAGCCATTCGAATATGATCCGCGCTTTTTCGCGTAAGGCCGGTTTGCTCCATTCGACGCACAACCTCACTCCTCGCTTGCGTCGCGAAGTACGCCAGATCATCTTCTAGCATTTCGATCGTATTTGCGCCGGATGGCAGATGACAAAGATGAGCGCCCACATCATGGCGGGATTACCGGGCCGCGTGAGTTTAGACAATTGCTCCGATAAACATCAGCTCGACTGCATTCGGATAGAATGAGCCTGTCTTGGAACCCATGTCGAAGCCGGAATCAAATGCCCTGACTTTACTTGCTGTCCTGATTGCTGGCGCCTTGGTTGGCAGAACGAATTCCTGGACGACCACTGTTGCCGGTGTGGTGCTTCTGGTGATCTTGTTCGCCTACGACGGCCAAGCGCGGGAGCGCACGTTCTGGCGAAGCCTCGGGTTTTCAGGCGTGTGCGGCTATTGCATTCTGCTCTCTTTGAGCGGGATACTTTCTCGAATAGCTCCACACCAAACCGCAGGTTGGACGTTCTACACACCTTATTCGTCCACACATTCCGAATATCCGGCGGAGGTGTACTTCCCAGCACTCATCTGGCTCGCCGCGACCATCGTCTTCCTGCTGATCGACCGCGCCCGAACCTCTACACCCCGGGTACCTGCATATCGAATTCCCCAAGCTGAACCGGCAACGGTCCAGCCCATTTCTGAATCCACCTTCCCAACTCCTCCTCCGCCGCCACCGAACGCCATTGCCCTACCCGTCGGCGCGGGCAAACCGGCCACCATCTATCTCAACTTGATGGGTGAAGGCCTAGCCTGTCTCCGGCCTGTCCAAGCCGAACACATGGGCAAGGACTACTACCGAATCGTCGAAGCCGTTCCCGAAGGCGAAGCATGGGAATTTCAGCCCGGCCAAATCGTCCGGTGTCAAAAGAAGAATCTCTCAAGCGGTAAAGCCCTGGTCGCCATTGAGGAAGCTCCGCGCGCTAGATAACCCGAATGACGATCAAAGACGACATCATCGTAGACATCCCCACTCCAACCGGTCCCATGCGGACCTACATTTTCCAACCTGCCGACGAAGGTAAATACCCCGGGGTGGTCTTCTTTTCGGAAATCTTTCAGGTCACCGGACCCATTCGCCGCACCGCCGCCTTCATTGCCGGGCACGGTTATGTGGTCGCCGTACCGGAGGTCTATCACGAACTGGAACCCGCCGGAACCGTGCTCGCCTACGACCAGGCCGGAGCCGACAAAGGAAACGCCGACAAGTTCGCGAAGGAACTCGCCGCTTACGACGCGGATGCACGCGCCGTTCTGGATCACTTGAAGTCTCGCGGCAACTGCACCGGATCTCTCGGCGCTGTCGGGATTTGCCTCGGAGGTCATCTGGCTTTTCGGGCAGCCATGAACCCGGACGTGCTCGCAACGGTCTGCTTTTATGCGACCGACATTCACGCGGGTTCGCTGGGCAAGGGCAAGCACGACAACTCACTTGAACGTGCCGGAGATATCAAAGGCGAGCTGCTCCACGTTTGGGGGCGGCAAGATCCGCACGTACCGCTCGATGGGCGCAATCGGATCAAAGCGCGGCTGGACGAAATCGGCGCGCAATACCAGTGGCTGGAAGTGAATGGCGCACACGCCTTCATGCGCGATGAGGGCTACCGTTACGACCCCGCGCTCGCTTACACCGGCTACGGCATGTTACTAGAACTGTTTCACCGGAAATTGGCGCTTGCTACTCCTCGTATCGGGGCTGCCAGCGCGGTTGAAACCAGGCACTAACCGTGCCGATCTTACCTTAAGGAGATTTACCGCGATGGGATGGAGAATCGTTTCACTGATCTTTGCCTTGATTGGAATTGCCTGCCTGCCTTTCTGGCCTTATCCCCATCCGTGGCCGGATTATGGAAGTCTGGCGATCTGCGGGTTCTGCTTCTTCGTTTGTGGACTAACCTTCCTGGTTAGCCTTGTCGCGAAACACGGCGGCGCTCTCTGGAAGGGCCGCGGCCATGGTTGAAGCTTTGTAACGCCAACGGAACTTGACTCATCTTTATAAGTGAGGAGTTAAGTGAAACAAAACAATATGCGTAAAGCTACTATGATTGCGTTGGCCGCGGCTCTGCTGACGCCGGTATTCGCTCTCGCACAGAACAATGACCATCATCACGACGACGCGTTTATTCCGGGCAGCCCCAACGAAGGACGTGTTACACAGGAAGTCCGCCACCGGTTAGTGATGTTGCCGTATTACACAATCTTCGACGACCTGGGCTATCGCGTGAACGGCAGCACGGTCACGCTGGAAGGCGCGGTGACCAATCCCGTCTTGAAGAGCGATGCCGAAAACGTCGTGAAGCGCATTGAAGGAGTAACCAACGTCGTCAACAACATCGAGGTTCTTCCTCTCTCACCGAACGATTGGCGGGTCAGAAAGGCCGTTGCGCGTGCTATGTACGGCGACCCGCAAATCGGAGACCGCTACGGAAATCGGGCTCTCCCGTCCATCCACATCCTTGTTAAGAACGGAAATGTGACGCTTGAAGGCGTGGTCGCGAATACCTTCGATAAGAACCTGATCAACATACGTGCAAACGGCGTCTCCGGCGTGTTCCACGTTACGAACAATCTTGAGGTGGAAGGGAAATCCTAAAGAGACTTGAGCGTGGTAGAGACTGATTCGTTGCCCCAGGCGAAGGTGAGTTTCGCGGTCTTGCCGGACTGTTGGCCGACCGAGATCGTGAACTCTTCGACTGGGGTTGACAATTTCTGAACCGGAACATCAAACCGTCCCAAATCCTGTGACTGCTCGTATTTGAAAGCTCCCCACTGATCCGCCACCTTGTCTACGATTAAGGTCCACTTGTCCGTGCCGGGGATGGCGAAAAGGGAATAGCTTCCCGCCGCCAGTTTCAATTCTCCGAACTGCATTTCTGCGCTAACCGTGATCTTCGATGCCTCATCCGCGCCCAGACGCCAAACTTTTCCAAATGGCGCTACCTCTTTACCTACAGTGCGCGCCTTCAGGTAAGGACGTCCGTAAGTGATCTCGACTTTGTCGCCGCCCAAGTCGGCAGATACGGTTTCATGAGGACTGACGCGCTCAGCCTTGTTTTGGAAGGCCAGCGCATATTGAGCGAATGGAAGAGCGGCAGCGGAAAACTTAAAGACGGTTCGGCGAGTCATGGTCTAGTTATACACGATCCCCACCAACCTGGTTTCTAAGTTGTAGTACCCCAAAGGCGTAAATAAGGCGAATAGAACTACTTAGGGATATTTTATTAAGAAAAATATTGCAAAGTAGAAGGCCTCGTGCCACTATCAACTCAGTGGTCTGAAGAGGGCCAAAGTGGTCAAAAGTGGCAGTCGAAAATGGTCAATCTGATGCGGCGTTGCCGGTTGAGGCCCCTCGTGGCTTCCAGGCTGCCCGTGTAGATGAGAAAGGCCGTCTGAAACTGCCAGCATCGATCGTGCAGTATTTGGATGGGTTTGGAGAGCGCAGGGTTTTCATCACGACGTTAAACGCGTCCACGGCTCGTATCTATCCTATATCGATTTGGCGCGAAACGGAACGTGCTTTGGAAGAGCCGGGTGAGGACACCGAGGCAAGAGAAGATATCGCTTTCATCGCGTATCACTTCGGCGCCGATGACGAGATTGACGGCCAGGGCCGCGTGTTGGTTCCGACGGAACTGCGGCGATCTTTGAAGCTCGAAAACGAGCAGGTCTTTTTGCGTTGTTTCAAGCAGCGTATCGACATCATCGGGCGCGAAGCGTACGAACAGCGGCTGGCGAAAGCCATGGAAGACGCCGGCGGCAAGCTGCAAGGACTCGAGAAGAAGGGGTTGCGGTAAACCCAATGTATGGTCACCGCGAAAGAGCAAGGACCCTGGCACTATCCGGTTCTGTTAAAGGAAACGCTCGAGTATCTCGCGATTCGGCCGGATGGGATTTACGTGGATTTGACGGCTGGTCTCGGCGGACATGCGGGAGCCATCGCTCAGCGGCTTGCGGGCGGATTGTTGATTGCGTGCGATCGCGATGCGGAGTCGCTCGAAATGGCGCGGCGAAACACGGCGGCGCTGCCGGGCGCGGATCGCATAAGGTTTTTTCACGGGGCATTCTCGAAGCTGCCTGAAGCGCTTGCATCAAATGGCGTGGATGCTGTTGACGGTGTGCTGGCCGATCTTGGCGTGAGCCGATATCAGTTGAGCAGCGGGGAGCGTGGGTTTTCGCTGATGGAAGACGGTCCTCTGGACATGCGCATGGATCGCAGCCAGGACCTCACCGCCGCCGACTTTGTGAATGAGTTGTCCGAAAGGGATCTGGCCGATTTGATTTATCAATTCGGTGAGGAAAGGAGGTCGCGAAGAATCTCCAGAGCAATCGTTCGCGCACGGCCTATTCTGACGACCGGCCGTTTGGCAGAGGTTGTCGAAAAAGCCGTGCCGCGAACGGGGAGAATTCATCCGGCAACCCAAACCTTCATGGCGTTACGCCTGAAGGTGAACGAAGAATTTGAGGAGTTGGATCAGATGCTCCGGACGGTTCCGGGGCTGTTGCGGACCGGTGGCCGATTTGTGGTCTTGACGTTTATGTCGGCGGAAGACCGCAAAGTAAAACAGGCGTTTCAAAGTTTGGCGCGCGAAGGGCACGGCACGATCTTGACGAAGCATGTCGTCAAGCCAACGGAGGCAGAGGTTTTAGAAAATGCGGCGTCACGCAGCTCCAAACTGCGGGCGTATGAAACGGGTCTAACCAGGACTTAGTTAAGGAAAAGGCAATGGCGTCATTAGCAACTTTCGTGAATCGTTTTGTTGGCGTGAGAACGCTGGAAGAAATAGCTCCGGCAGTCTGGACGCGGACCGAGGCTCCGCGATTGCGCCCGATCGCGAACGAGGATGTTTACCTCTTTGTGAAGCGTATAGACAACAGCGGCGTTATCCGCGCGGCTGACCCTGCCGCACGGCGTGCGCGCAGCCGCTCCGTCGCAACCGGCTTTATCGCGGCGATGCTCGTTATCGCGGGCTTGGTTCCCGCCGCTTACAACACCATGGCGGGATTCACGCTGCAGAATCTGCGTCAGGAGCAGGACAAACTAAAGCAGGAGCAGGCGACGCTCGATCTGCAAGAAGCCGAACTGTTAAGCCCGGCCCGCCTGGATCAGCTTGCGAAGACTCTGAAATTAGTCGAACCCGTGCCTACGGCTGTCCAGTATCTGGATTCCAAGTTCAGGAATACCGACGCTCGAAACCGCCTGCCGTTCGGCAAGTCTCCCGAGGCGGCGGCGCGCTAACCCGGGAATTAATCCTCCCGGTTGAGGCTCGAGATGCACAAGCCGCCACTCTCACCGACAACCAAATCCACAGAACGGTTGCTGATTATGGGGCTCATCCTGACGGGGTGGGCCCTGATTGTTGTTTTCCGGCTATTCCAATTACAGGTGCTCGCGCATGATAAGTATGAGAAGCTTGGCGACGCGCAGCAGGAAAAACTGGAACCGCTCGATGCGCCCCGTGGCGCCATTCTCGATCGCAACGGCAACTATCTTGCCATCAGTTCCCCTTCGCAATTCGTGGTTGTGAATCCAACGCGCATTGCCGACAAAGGCATGGCCGCGAGTTTGCTCGCCGGTATCCTCGGCGTGGACGCGTCGAAGTTGCAGGCCGACCTCGAAGCCGCCGCCGCTTCAAAGCATCATCACGGTTACTTCGTTGTCGATCCCAAAGTTACCGACGAGAAGGCGGATGTGCTTCGCGCGATGAAGTTGGACTGGTTGGAAATCCGCGAGGGGAGCTTGCGTACTTATCCAAATGGTCAGCTTGCCGCCCACGTTATCGGCAATGTCGGGAGCGAAGGAAAAGGCGCCGCCGGAGTCGAACTGAAACTTGACAAGGATCTGGCGGGCACGCCGGGCCTGTTGCGCGTCAAGGTGGATGTCAGACAGCGGCCCTATGCTTCCGAAATCACAAAGGCGCCTGTTATTGGAAAGAACATCGGGTTGACGATTGATAGCCAAATTCAGCACTCGGCGGAAGAGGCAATCGAGCAAGCCGTCGTCAAGAATCACGCCGATCACGGCAGCGTCGTTGCGATCGACCCGAATACGGGTGAAATTCTAGCACTTGCCAATTACCCCACCTACGACTTGAACGAGCGCCTCCATGCCGGTGAAAAGGCGCACGGCCGCGAGGACCTTGCGGTTGTCGCGCCCTATGAACCTGGTTCCGTCTTTAAGGTCATTACGCTTTCCGCGGCGCTCGAAACGACTAATCTACGCCCGCAAACCATGATCCCTTGTGCCGGCGGCGTTATCACTTTATTCGGAAGAACGATTCACGATGCCGAGCGTCATGGCGACTTGTCCATGGAAGACGTGCTGGCTTGGTCAAGCAATGTGGGCGCTATTCGGATCGGCATGCAGGTCGGCGCGCAAAACATGTATAATTACGTGCGCAGATTTGGAATCGGCAGGCGTACAGGAATTGAACTGCCTGCGGAAGCGCCCGGGATGTTGCGCAAATTGAGCCATTGGCAGGCTACTTCACTGCCCTCCGTTGCGTTCGGACATGAAGTGAGTGTGACGACCGTTCAACTGGCGCGGGTCGGGGCCGTCCTGGCGAATGGCGGATTTATGGTCCATCCGCACATAGTCGCCTGGGAGCAAGCCCCCGGTGGCCCAAAAGAAGTCAAACAGTATCCCGCCCCGGTCCAGGTGCTGAAGCCCGAGACGGTGATGACCATGCGCAACATGATGGAGCGCGTTATCACCAGTCCGCACGGGACGGCGCACACGCTGCATCTAGCTGGCTACACGCTTGCGGGCAAAACCGGCACGGCGCAAATTTTCGATTTCGGCCACCACGTTTACACGCATAAATACAATGCCTCGTTCATGGGTTTTTCACCGATTAACAATCCCTCCATTCTGATTGTTGTGACGGTTTCGGGAACGACGGGCGTGGCCGGCTATGGCGCCTATGCCGCTGGCCCCGCCTTCCAAAGCATCGCCGAAACCGCGCTTCGGTTGCGCGGCGTCCAACGCGATGTCCCCGAAGAAATAGAAGAACTGGAACAGAAAGAAATCGCCGCAAAAGAGAAGCTGAAAGCGAAACATAAGCCAAGCGAAACCGATGACGGCGATGCCTTGGCCTACCTCAGCATTCCGCTTACCGCCGATGAAATGAAACAGGCCGCCGGTGAGGCCGATGCCGCTCAGGCCGTCCCCCAGACCGCTACAGATGTGAAAGGCCCCAAGGTTCCCGACTTCGTAGGCGAAACCGTAAAGAATGTCATGCAAGAAGCCACCGCGAAGGGAATCGACGTCGAGATGCTTGGGGATGGAATGGCTCGTGCGCAGGATCCTCCGGCGGGAAGCGCCCTGATCCCCGGCGAGCATATTCGCGTGAGGTTCATGCGGTGAGGCTACTCTTTTCATGCAACTAGCCCGCGTGTTTGAAGGCATTCCTGTAGCTGGAGATTTCCCAACGAATCTCCTGGCCGCGGACGTGCTCGGCTTAGCGTACGACAGCCGTAAAGTTGAACCGGGCTATTTGTTCTTCGCGTTCGCGGGTGCAAAGACCGATGGCAGCCAGTTCGCGAATGCGGCGCTTCAGAAAGGCGCTTTGGCGGTGGTAAGCGACCGGCCCCGCCCCGGCGGATTTACCGCGGCTTGGCTGCAGGTGATCCATGGACGCCAGGCGCTCGCGGCAGCCGCGCGGAATTTCTACAACAAGCCCGACCAGCGGTTAGGCTTGACTGCAGTTACTGGAACCAACGGCAAAACGACCAGCACGTCGTTGATCGATTCGATCCTTCGCGCCGCCGGTAAAACGACCGCACTTATCGGGACGATTGAATATCATCTTGCGGGCCGCGTGCTTCCGGCCGTCAATACAACGCCCGAGTCATTGGATCTCTTCCGGATGTTCCATGAGCTGGAAGAATTGGGCGGCACACACGCAACTTTAGAAGCGTCTTCGCACGCGCTGGATCTCGGGCGCATTTACGCGATGGAATTTCACACGGCGGGTTTTACGAATTTTACTCGCGACCATTTGGATTACCACCAGACCATGGAATCCTACTTCGCCGCAAAACAGTTGTTGTTCACGCCGCAGAGCGGTCCTCCCCCCCGCTTCGCGGTGATCAATGCGGATGATGAGGCATGTAGCCGGTTGGAAATTGCTTCGGAAACTGAGATCTTCTTCTACAGCATGAAGGAAAATTCGGCGGTTCCCGCGAGAGGAACGCTGGTTCGCGCTCTCAATATCGAGTCTTCGTTTGACGGCCTGCACTTCATGCTCGCCGCCGAAGATAAGAGATTCGCAATCCGCTCACGGTTGGTCGGACACATCAATGTACAGAACATTCTCCTCGCTTGCGGCGCGGCACTGACCTACGGCATGAGCCAGGAACATATTCAGAAAGGAATTGCAGACTTGCAGAGGGTTCCGGGGAGATTCGAACGGGTGGAAGAAGGCCAACCGTTCATGGTAGTCGTGGACTACGCGCACACAGACGACGCGTTGCGCAATGTCATCATGGTTGCCCGTGGAATGAAAGCCAAGCGCGTGATCACGCTGTTCGGATGCGGCGGAGACCGCGACCGGTCCAAGCGCCCGCTCATGGGAATGGCAGCAGCGGAGTTGAGCGATTACGTCGTGCTGACGTCGGACAATCCACGCAGTGAAGATCCGCTCGCGATTATGAATGATGCGATGGTGGGAGTGAACCGTTACGATACGCCCCATTCGACCGAACCGGATCGTGAGCGAGCGATCAAGAAGGCGATAGAGACAGCGGCGCCTGGTGACGTGGTGATACTCGCGGGCAAAGGCCACGAGACTTATCAGATCTTGAAAGACGGACCGATTCCGTTCGATGATCGCGAAGTTGCGCGGCGCGTACTTCGAGCGTTCGGCTACAAGCGCGCAGAGAAACCGTAGGCCGGAAATGGAGCTCACGCTCGCTGAGGTCGTTGAAGCAACGGACGCAAAGCCTTCGGGCGAATATCGCGGCGGCACCCCCGTTAACGGCTGGAGTATCGATTCACGTACTATCGGGGGCGGCGATTTATTCTTTGCCCTTAATGGCGAAGTCTACGATGGCCACGCGTTTGTCGCCACGGCGCTCGAAGCTGGCGCGGTTGCTGCGATGGTCTCCGATGATTGCACCGGCGAACCGCGATTTAGGCTGCTGCGCGTGCCGAATCCTCTTGCCGCTTTGCAACACGTGGCCGCCTTCGCGCGACGGAAATGGGCGGGGCGAGTTGTCGGCGTGACAGGCAGTGCCGGAAAGACCAGCACCAAAGACATTATCGCGGAGTTGCTGGGCGTCCACTTCCGGGTGGGAAAGACCGTTGGAAACTTCAACAATCACATCGGGCTACCGCTCTCGATACTGAGGCTTCCTACCAACGCCGAAGTGGGCGTGCTCGAAATGGGTATGAATCATGCAGGTGAGATCCGAGATCTTGCCGCGCTTGCCCAACCTGAAATCGGCGTCGTCACCAACGTCGGCTATGCGCATGTTGAGGCATTCGACTCCATTGACGGCGTAGCGGCGGCCAAGCGTGAGTTGATCGAGGCGTTGCCGGAAAACGGTGTGGCTGTCTTGAATGCGGATGACGAGCGCGTGCTTGCTTTCCGCCATTCTCATCGCGGACGGACGGTGACGTATGGCTTTGCCGAGCACGCCGATATTCGGGCGGTACAAGTGGAGAGCGGGTCTGCTGCGACCGCCTTCACGGTGCACGGAGTTCGTTTTAAAACGCCGCTTGCAGGCCGGCATAGTGTGTCGAATGTACTGGCGGGCTTGGCCGTGGCGCATGTCCTTGGCATTGAACTCAGCGCGCTTATCGAGGCAGTCGAGAGGCTTCGTCCGGGAAAGATGCGGGGCGAGAAAATCATCCGCGCTGGAATCACCATTTTGAACGACAGCTACAATTCGAATCCCGAGGCGGCGCGGAGTATGATCGACGTGCTTCGCGCCGAACCCGCCGAGCGCCGGATTGCCGTGCTTGGAGAAATGCTGGAGCTTGGCCGCATGACCGAGAAACTGCATCGCGACCTGGGAGTTTATGTCGCGAAGGCAGGTGTTGATGTGCTAGTTGGGGTTCGCGGTGCGAGCCGTTTCATGGTTGACGAGGCCATGAGCCACGGTCTTGATCGCACCGCGTTTTTTTTCGACGAGCCCGAGGCCGCCGGCACGTTTTTAAAACAGTTTGTGCGGCAGGGCGACGCGATCCTATTCAAAGGCTCGCGCGGCACGTATGTGGAGAAGGCGCTCGCCAGAATAGAAGGATAAGAATGCTTTACTGGCTGCTCTTTCAAGTTCTCCACAAATACATACCGCCGTTTCGCGTGTTCCAATACATCACGACCCGCGTGGCATTGGCAAGCCTCACGGCGTTGTTTCTCTCACTCGCGCTTGGACCGTGGATGATCCGCAAACTGCGCGAGAAAAGCTTCGGCCAACACATTCGCGAAGACGGCCCAAAGTCGCATCAAAAAAAGGCCGGAACTCCCACCATGGGCGGCCTGCTGATTGTCATCGCGATTGTGATACCGACCCTGCTGTGGGCCGATTTGCACAATCAATATATCTGGATTGCTCTGTTGGGGCTGATCGGCTTCGGTGCGATTGGCTTCATCGACGACTACGCAAAGATCACCAAGCAACGCAACCTTGGCCTCACGTTTCGACAGAAGATTTGGACGCAGGTTCTTTGCGCCATGCTGGTGGGTTTTCTCCTGCTCCTCTTGCACGCTCATCAGAATTATTCCACCGTCATTAACTTCCCGTTTTTCAAGCAATTCAGGCCCGATTTACTGATTGAACCCTGGACAAAGAATTTTTGGACTTACCCGCTGGCCTTCGTTCCCTTTTATATCTTCATTGTGATCGTTATGGTGGGTTCGTCGAACTCCGTCAATTTGACCGATGGATTGGACGGGCTCGCGTCCGGGTTGATGGTAATTGCCTCGGGAGCGATGACGATACTGACTTATGTTTCGAGCCATGCGGTCCTTTCGGCTTACCTTGATCTTGCGCGTCTCCCGAATTCTCAAGAACTCACGGTGTTCTGCGGCACCATGGTCGGCGCAAGCTTAGGCTTTCTTTGGTACAACTGTCACCCGGCAGAAGTCTTCATGGGCGATACCGGATCTCTCGCTCTGGGCGGCGCGATGGGCATTGTCGCCGTGCTGATTAAGGAAGAGGTGCTGCTGCTTTTCATCGGTGGAGTTTATGTGATCGAAGCGTTGTCCGTCATTTTGCAGGTCGGCAGTTACAAGCTTCGCCATGGAAAGCGAATCTTCAAAATGGCGCCGATTCACCATCACTTCGAAGCGCTCGGGTGGTCGGAATCGAAAGTGATTGTGCGATTTTGGATTGCCGGATTGGTTATGGCGTTATTTGCACTGACCACGCTGAAGTTGAGGTAATGCATTGAACTTCCGTGGGGAACCAGTTCTTGTTGTCGGGACGAAGCGCTCTGGCCTGGGTGCGATTGAACTGCTCCTGAAGCAGGGCGCGCGAGTGCGGGCGATGGATGCTCAACCGCTCGCGCCAGAAGAGCAGGCGAAGTTCGATGCGATGGGTGTTCCGATCGTGTTGCAGTCAAGTGAAAACGTCGCCGATGCCAAATTGATCGTTATCTCCCCGGCGGTTCCGTGGGATTTAGCGATGCTGGTTGACGCCCGCGAACGCGGCATTCCGGTGATTGGCGAAGTCGAGTTGGCGTCCCACTTCTTACAAGGTCCGGTGATCGGCATTACCGGATCAAATGGAAAGACGACCACTACTGCGCTGACCGGACACCTGTTGAACGAGTGCGGAATTCCGCATCAGGTCGGGGGAAATATCGGGACCGCCGCAACCTCGCTCGTCGAGGCATCAAAGCCCGGGCAGTGGAATGTTTTGGAGTTATCGAGTTTTCAGTTGGAAGCGACCGGCAAGTTTCGCGCAAAGATTGGCGCTTGCCTGAACGTCACGCCGGATCACCTGGATCGGCATCACACGCTTGAAAGCTACGCGGCGGCTAAAGCGCGTCTGTTTGAGAATCAAACGGCAGACGATTTCGCGATCTTGAACTACGATGACGCAATCTGCCGCGAGTATGCGGCGCGCGCCACAGCGCAGGTCTTCTGGTTCAGTTCTTCGCAACTAGTTCCGAAGGGCATTTGGCTGGATGCGAACGCTTTGCGATTCGAAGACACAGCTTTTATGGCCCGATCGCAGATCAAACTACGCGGCCTTCACAACGTGGAAAACGTCATGGCGGCGGCGCTTGCGGCACACTTGGCCGGGGCTAAACTGACCCGCATTGCGGAAGCCGTTCAGACTTTCCCGGGCGTTGAGCACCGGATTGAATTCGTTCGGGAGTTGGACGGCGTCGAGTATTACAACGACTCGAAAGCCACCAATGTTGACGCGGCGCTGAAGGCAATCGACGCGTTCCCCGGCGGGTTGTGGATCATTCTTGGAGGCAAAGACAAAGGGGCGAGTTACACGCCTCTGGTTGGGCCGCTCCGGGAGAAAGCTAAAGCCGCTCTTGTGATTGGCGCTGAACCGCCGTACCCATACTCAGCCGCCCCGCTAATCAGGAGTGCTTTTCGCAATAACGTTCCCGTAGTAGATTGTGGCCAACTGGATAGCGCCGTAAAATATGCGCGGGCCAATGCCAAGCCAGGCGATGTTGTATTGCTTGCGCCGGCGTGCGCGAGCTTCGATCAGTTCGAAAGTTACGAACACCGCGGAAAAGCCTTCAAACAAATCGTGAAAGAATTGTTCTAAACGAATATGGCGCAACGGCTCAAAACCGACTGGATCTTATTTCTCACCGTGCTATGCCTGGTTTGTTTCGGGCTGGTGATGGTCTATAGCTCGTCTTCGATGCTCGCGCAATTGCGCTATCACTTGTCGGGCACGTATTTCTTCTTCAGGCAACTCGGGTGGGCGGCTTTCTCTTTCGTTTTGCTGCTGTATTTCATGAAGCGCGATTACCGACGCTGGAACGATCCGAAATACGCCTTTGCCGGGCTGGGAATTGTGCTGCTGTTACTCGTGGCCGTTTACGTCACCGACAGCAACAGTCATCGATGGTTGCACGCGGGGCCGTTTTCCATGCAGCCTTCTGAATTGGCGAAACCCGCGCTGGCGCTGTTTCTGGCATTCTTTCTGTGTAAGCGCCTGGGAGCCGTGAACGATAAACATACGTTGCGGCCCATCGTGGTCTGTATCAGTGTGATCGCGCTGGCGGTAGCTGTTGCGGATCTCGGAACGGCCGTCGTTCTGGTGGCCATGACGGTAGCGGTTGTGTTTGTAGCGGGACTCGATTTCCGATACCTGGCTATCGGTGGCGCTTTTGCGCTTGTGCTTGGCGCGGGCTTCATCGTGATGAAACCGTATCGCCTTGCCCGCGCCATCGAATTCATCGACAAAGATCACAAACTGCTCGCGAAAATCGACCCTAACGGACACCTGCTTGGATATGCCAAAAAGACGGCATCTACCAGTGATCCGGGATACCAGCAAAGACAGGCGAAAATCGCTGTTGGCTCGGGTGGCGTGACCGGAGTCGGGCTCATGGAGAGCCGTCAAAAATTACTGTACTTGCCTGAAGCGGAAACAGACTTCATCTATGCGGTAGTCGGCGAAGAGACTGGTTTCTTCGGAGCCAGTCTGCTGACGCTGGGCTTCGTGATTGTGTTGTGGCGAGGCGTGCGTACCTACATGAATGCCGCCGACGATTTCGGACGCTATCTGGCGCTCAGTGTGACCGTCTGCGTGGTTGTACAGGCATTAATCAATATCAGCGTTGTTTTAGATCTCCTGCCGAACAAAGGCATTCCGCTGCCGTTCATTAGTTATGGCGGAAGCTCGCTGCTAAGTACCTTGCTGCTGATGGGCATGTTGTTGAGCGTCAGCGAACATGCGGGGTAGAGCGTCAGCGAACATGCGGGGTAAAGGCTGATTGCCGTACTCTTTTATATTGACCGGCGGCGGAACGGGCGGCCATGTATTTCCGGCGCTTGCGGTGGCGGAGGTCCTTCGCGAGCATGGCCATAGAGTGCTGTTCGTCGGCACGCGCGAGGGCATGGAGGCGCGGCTCGTTCCCGAGCATGGTTACGATATTGAATTTGTTCGAAGCGGTGCACTAAACCGGGTCGGAGTGCGGCAGACATTGCAGACCGCGTCGCTGTTGCCGATCGGGGTGATGAGCGCCCGGGCACTGCTAAAGAAGTTTAGGCCCGATGCCGTGTTCAGCATGGGCGGATATGTGGCGGGACCGGTGATGGTTGCCGCCGTAATGAGACGTGTCCCGCTGATAGTGATGGAACCGAATGCTATCCCCGGCGTGGCGAACCGATTGGTAGCTGGAAGAGTGTATCGGGCGCTGCTAGGCTTTGAATCGACTCGGAAGTTCTTCCCTAAAGCGGGCGCGGAAGTGACGGGCGTGCCGGTTCGTCCGGCCTTCTTCAATGTGCATCCGAAGCGGGGCGGAAAGTTCACGGTTCTGATTACCGGAGGAAGCCGGGGCGCGCGCACTTTAAACCGCGCTTCGCGTGAGGGTTGGCCGTTATTTAAACAAACCGGCGTCCCCGTTCGCCTTGTTCACCAAACCGGAGCGGGCGAACATGCCACTCTCGCCGAGCAGTTCGCCAGCGCCGGTGTCGATGGGGAGATCGTGCCATTTATCAAGAATATGGCGGATGCCTTTTCAGCAGCCGATCTGGTGATCGGCCGTTCTGGCGCGGGCGGCGTAAATGAAATCGCGGCGTCGGGAATGCCATCCGTTTTGGTGCCGTTTCCATTTGCGGCAGATGACCATCAGCGTAAAAATGCCGAAGAACTGGCCCACGCAGGAGCGGCACGTATGATTCTGGATCGCGAATTTACCGGCGAGCGATTGTTTCGAGAGGTGGAAGAACTGAGGGCCAATCCAGAGGAACTACTGCGAATGGGTAGCCGGGTGAAGCCGTTCGCCAGGCCCGGAGCGGCGGAGCGGGCCGCTGAAGTACTAGAAGAAGCGGCCAATGGAAAGAAAAGTACGTGAACTGGCATCGGCCGCAGGATTGTGCATTGACACCCGGACAGAAAGCCGGAACAATACTCTTGAAGAATGTTTTTTAAGCCCCAACACGTCCACTTCGTTGGAATCGGGGGCATTGGGATGAGCGCTATCGCCGAAGTGCTGCTCACCCTTGGATACCAGGTCTCAGGTTCCGACGCAAAACTAAGCCCAATCACCGAGCGCCTCGCGCAGATGGGCGCGACAATACATCTGGGCCACAAAGCCGAACACGTCGAGGGCGCGAAGGCGGTCGTGGTGACGTCCGCGCTCGACGCCGACAACCCCGAGATGGCCGAGGCGAGGCGGCTGCAGATTCCGGTGATTCCGCGCGGTGAACTGCTCGCCGAATTGATGCGCCTGAAGTTCGGAATCGCAATTGCCGGCAGCCATGGCAAGACCACGACGACTTCCATGGTCGCTTCGATCTTAAACACGGCCAACATGGACCCGACCGTCGTCGTAGGCGGCAAAGTTGCGGCCATGCAGGGGTCGAATGCGCGCGTGGGCAAGAGTCCGCTGCTGGTTGTCGAGTCGGATGAAAGCGATGGCTCTTTCCTGAAGCTTGCGCCGATCATTGCGGTTGTGACGAATATCGATCGCGAGCACCTGGACCACTACGCGTCGCTCGAAGAGATTCAGCGGGCATTCACGGATTTCGTGAACAAAGTTCCGTTCTATGGCGCGGCCGTCGTCTGCATGGAAGATGAAAATATCCAGCAGATCTTCCCGTTGATTAAGCGGCGGACGATCACGTATGGCCGCTCGGCGCAAGTGGACCTGGAAATCCAGGACGTCGTTCTCTCTCCGGCGTGCAGCGAGTTTACCGTTCGACGCCGTGATGCGGATCTAGGAAGGTTCCATCTGAATGTCCCCGGCATTCACAATGTTTTGAATGCCACAGCGTCAATCGGAGTTGCCTTGGAACTGGACATCCAGGTGGAGGAAATTCGCGCGGGCCTGGCGGCCTTTAGCGGAGTAGACCGGCGCTTCTCAATTCGTGGCGTGGAACGCGGTATTACGGTGGTGGACGACTACGGCCATCATCCAACCGAAGTGAAAGCGACGCTCGCGGCGGCCCGGCTTTCGCCTTACAACCGGATTCATGTCTTATTCCAGCCGCATCGCTACTCGCGAACGCAGCAACTGATGGACGAGTTTGGGACGGCGTTCCATCAAGCGGACCGTCTTTATCTGCTCGATATCTATTCGGCTTCCGAGCAGCCGATTGAAGGTGTGACAACGCAGACTCTCCTCGACAAAATCCGTTCTTACGGCCACCGGTCTGCCGAGTATGTCGAGAGTATCGACGCGGGCGTCGCGGCGATTGCTGCGGCGGCGGAGCCCGGAGATCTCGTCATAACCCTTGGCGCTGGAAACGTATCACAGGCGGCGGAGAAGATTCTCGAACGTTTGCGGGAGACGGCCTGATGGCGCGCGTTCAAGACCCGGAGCCTAAGGCCGGCCGTGCGCGTTGGGGCCGCTTTCCGTTCTGGTTGATAGCTGGCGGCCTCCTGATGGTGGGAACGCTTTTTGCCTGGCACCGGACGGAAGAGTTTCTGATTAAAGATGACCGCTTCCGCATTCCGGAGGCCGAAACTTTTGCGGGGCAAAGCCCAAACTTAGTCGTCGAAGGAGTACATTATGCGTCACCTTCCCAGGTCCGTCATGTCTTCGCGGAGGATTTTGGCAGAAGCCTCTATCTCGTCCCGCTACAGAAACGCCGCGAACAGCTTTTGGAGATCGATTGGGTTGAAGAGGCGGTGGTATCGAAGAATTGGCCGGACACGGTGAAGGCTCAAATTCGCGAGCGTACGCCGGTGGCCTTCGTTCATTTGCCCGCGAACCGCAAAGACGGCATGTCTCAATTTGCATTGATCGATCGGGACGGTTACATTCTGCGGCCGCGTGTGGCTTCGAAGTTCACGCTGCCGGTGATCACGGGGGTGCGCGAAACGGAGTCCCTCGACGCCAGGCGAGCGCGCGTCCGGCGAGTGCTTGGAATGTTGAAGTCCGTTGGACCGATGGCGGAGCAAATATCCGAGATCGACGTCGCCGACCCGAACGATCTGATCGTGGCGGAGCACGTGAACGATAGCGTCGTGAACTTAATGATGGGCGAGGAGAATTATGCCGAGAGGCTCAAGAACCTCCTGGACAATTTTAATGAAATTAAGGCGAAGCGGCCCCATACTCGTACTTTCGATTTACGGGTGGATGGCGTGATTACAGCGGTGGGAGGCGAGGGGCGTGCCGAATAATAAAACCAAACTGGCCGTCGGACTGGACCTGGGCAGTACGGCTACACGGGTCGTGATTTGTGCGCTCCAGGAAGACTCACTAAAATTTTTGGGCTACGGAGAAGCTCCTGTTCAGGCTTGGAACAGGTCCCGTCTGGCCGAGCAGAATGCCTTGACCGAGAGTATCCGCTTCGCGTTGCACGAGGCCGAACTGAACGCGCAAGCGTCTCCCGAGTCGGCGTTGATCGGGATTGGCGGTTGCGTGAGCGGCGTAAATAGCCGCGGACTTTATGAGTTCGGCAGGCGTCGCGAGATTGAGCCGGATGACATGCGGTATGCGGTCGAATTGGCGGCACGCGTCCGCCTGGAGGACGACCGTCAGGTATTGCAGATTTGCCCGCAAGATTTTACGCTCGACGGCCGCGCGGGATATCGAAATCCTAAAGGGATTCTGTGTGCACGGCTTGAAGCGAACGTGCATGTTGTCACGGCTTCCATGCAGGAACATGAGGCGATTGTGGCCGCCCTGCATCAAGCCCATCTCGCTGTTGACGAATCCATCTTTGAAGGCGTCGCGGCGGCGTACGCGGCTGTTATGCCGGAAGACCGCGCACGTGGTGTTGCGGTGGTCGATATCGGCGCTCAATCAACGCAACTCGCGGTTTACGATGGTGATGCGCTGCTCTTAGCGGCGACGATTCCGGTTGCGGCGGATCACCTGACGCGCGATATTTCCTGGCTGTTGAAGGTAAATTATGAAGACGCTGAAAACCTGAAGCGCCAGTATGGCTGCGCCATGACCGGCTTGGTTTCAGACCACACCTTGATTGATGTTCCGACAGCCGAAGGCCGCGGACTGCGTGAAGCGCCGCTGAGTCAGCTAAACGAAATATTGGAAGCCCGGGCTGAAGAGATTTTTGAGCGCGTTTACGCGGAAATTCTGCGCGTTGGTATGGAACAGTCGCTTCTCGAAGGCGTCATTTTGACAGGCGGTGGAGCGATTCTGCCGGGTATGTGCGACATAGCGGAGCGGGTTATGAATTGCCAGGCTCGGAACGGGCTGGCGACCGGAATTGAGGGTTGGCCGCCGGAACTGGATACACCCTCCTGGACAGTTGCCGCAGGGTTGGCTATGTACTCGGGCCGATTGAAATTCAAGCGCGATTGGAAACGCGCATCAACGGGATTGGCGGGATTAGTCTCGCGGTAATTGACCTACGGAACCACGCGCGTAAGCAAGTGGCCGGAACTGAGCAAGTCGGAAAGAACGGAACAAGAGAATGGCAAGCGATTTGAAATTTTTGATTGAAGACGAAGTGCAGCTTGGCACGAAGATCAAGGTGGTGGGCGTAGGCGGCGGAGGGTCGAACGCCGTAGCTCGCATGTTGCAGGAAGGATTGGGAGGCGTTGAATTTTTCGTCCTCAATACCGACAAGCAAGCATTGGCGGCATCGCCTGTCGCAAATAAACTGGCGCTCGGAAAGAAGCTGACGAGCGGTCTTGGTGCGGGCGCAGATCCTTCGATGGGCCGTCAGTCCGCGCTTGAAGATACCGAGCAGATTATCGAAATACTCGAAGGCGCGGATATGGTGTTCGTGACAGCGGGACTGGGTGGCGGAACTGGTACCGGCGCCGCCCCCGTCGTGGCGTCTTTAGCGAAGGAATTGAATGCGCTGACGGTCGCAGTTGTAACGAAGCCGTTCTCGTTCGAAGGGAACCGCAGGATGAAACAGGCTGAGCGCGGCCTGTGCGAACTCGCTGCAAGCTGCGATACCGTCATTACCGTTCCCAACGAGAAATTACTCGCGCTCGCTCCTAGAGGAATGAGCTTGCCGCAGTCCTTCAGACTGGCCGACGATGTGCTGCGCCAAGCCGTGCAGGGAATCGCCGACATCATCACCACGCCCGGTCTAATCAATCGGGATTTCTCCGATATTCGAACGATCATGGTGGGGATGGGCTACGCCATGATGGGCACCGCGATTGGCTCCGGCGCCGATGCGGCTGTCGAAGCGGCGCGCAAGGCCATCAACAGTCCGCTGATGGATGAAGGCGGCATTCTGGGCGCCCGCGGCGTTCTAATTAACATCACGGGATCGAGTAACATCGGCATCCACGAAGTGAATGAAGCCTGTAAGTTGATCGGTGAAGCGACCCAGAATAACGACGTGCAAATCAACTTCGGTGTCGTCGTAGACGAGAGAATGGGCGACGACGTGAAGATCACTGTAATCGCGACCGGCTTTCAACGCGAGACGTTGCCGGAGATCGATCGAAGAAGCCCACATTTCCCGTTTACTGTAACGAACCTCCCGGATCTGCCCGCGCAAGAGGCGGCTTCGCCAGTACACGCCGAACCTGAATTTGCCGCACATACTCCAGAACCGGAACCGGTCATCGAGGAGATGCCCCCGGTAAACGACTACGATACGCCCGCCTTTCTCCGGAAACAGCGGCGGCTCGTGCAGTAATAATAAAGAGGAGCTTCGCGGAAATGGCCGCTATCCCTAGCCTTCCTCTATTGCCGGTCGAAGAATACATCGCCAGGTTTATCGATGGAAACGAGAAGCCCTCTTGCGAGTATGTGGAGGGAGAACTATTTTTGAGGCCGATGGCGACGAAAGAGCACAGCCGGGTTCAGAAGAACATCATCGTCGCTATCGAGAGAGGCTATGGGGAGCGGTTCGAACCTCTTCCAGAACTCACCGCCCAGCTGCGCGAAACCAGATTCCTGATTCCGGACATTGCGGTACAAGATAGAGAACATCCGATTCAGGGACGATACGCCGGCCCTCGGGACTCCGTTTTTCTATGTGTTGAAATCAAGTCTCCTCTCGACTAGATCGGGAAACTATTCAGCAAGTGCGAAGACTTTCACGCCTGGGGCGTCCTTCATTGCTGGGTGATTGATCCCGACCGGCAAGTGGCCTGGGAATACTCGCCGAGCGATGTGGAGCCCGCAAAGTTGAGAGTGCGTTAGCCGCCGGACCAATACAGCTTGCCTTGGCCGAAATCTTCAAAGGATTGTAGTTCGGAATTACCGGCCCGACGTTTCAAGTACACCGTTTCAGTGGATGAAAAGCCCGGGTTACAGGCCATCGCCAGTACGTCGCCCGACCTGCCGCCAGTGGCTGGCAAGTATCCCGGAATCAGCCGCGATCATGAGTACAAACGCCTCGGCACTTGTTCCATACTGGCGGCTCTGGATCTTCAGGACGGCCACATCACGGCGCGCGTAGAACGCCGTCATCGGAGTGCCG